>DATGLK010000015.1 GCA_035294265.1 Candidatus Binataceae bacterium | reverse complement strand
GGCCAGACCCTCTCCGCCATCGCGCCGCCGCCTGAATGCGACGCCCGCTTCTACGTCAATGCGCCTGCCGGCGACTATTACCAAAGCCTGGTGGAAAGCAACAATAACGCTTACCAGAATGCGACCATCGCCCCTTCGCTTTACCTGGTGGGGCAGGCGCGTGGTCAGATCGACGGCGTGTTCGTGAAGACCACCAATTATACCCTCAAGCCGATGGTCATAGACCTGATGATCAATGGTCAGCTCAAAGAGACCCAAGTTGGAACCTCGATCAGCCTGGTTTCGCAATGCCCGTGAGGCCGGCGCCACGCGGGTACGCTATCGCCTGATATCACGCCGTGGGGCATAGTAAGCGACAGTCTGCCTAAAGCACCGCTGGCTTGATGGCGGATTGTCGGGAATGCAGCGAATTTCAATTAAGCGTGTAGTTTTGGTCGCGGTCATTATCGCCGTGATAATAGTGGGCTTCCGCCCGGCTCTGCGTTACTACCGCTTTGAAATGAGTCACGTCTCAACCGACGACGCCTACGTCGACGGCCAGGTGGTGCTGATCTCCTCGCGCATCAATGGCACTGTCAAAAGCGTTTTTATCGACGACAATTGGATCGTTAAACGGGGCGACCCGCTGGTTCTCCTCGACGACAAAAAATACGCGGTGGCGGTGGAACAGGCGCGGGCGCAATTGGCACGTGCCCGCCTGCTGGTCGACGAGCAGTTCGCCCAATTGACCGAGGCTGGGGCCGCGGTGCGGCTGGCGCGCGCCCAAATCTATCAGACCAAGCGCGATTACGAACGCGCCAAGGCCTTGTTGGCCACCGGAGTGATCTCGCAACAATCCTACGATCAGGCTCTGACCGCTTACCGCGCAGCCCAAGCCGAACTGGCCCTGGCGCAACAGGGCGTGGTCCGCGCGCGCGCCACCTTGGGCGGCGACGTAGCCGATCATGCCCGTTACGACCTGCCGGTGGTCAAACAGGCCGAAGCCGAGCTCAAAACTGCCATGCTCAATCTCTCCTACACCAAAATCAATGCTCCATTGGGGGGGGTAATCACCCGCAAGAACGTCGACCCCGGCAACCGGGTGGAAGCCGGTGAGCCGCTGCTGGCGATTGTGCCGGTGGACAGCTTGTACGTGACCGCCAATTTCAAGGAAAACCAATTGACCTATGTGCGGGTAGGGCAACCGGTCGCCGTTAGCGCCGACATCTACCCCGGATTCACCTTCGAGGGCCGGGTCGATTCCATCGCGCTTGGCACCGGTGCCGCCTTCTCACTGCTGCCACCCGAAAATGCCACTGGCAACTGGGTCAAGGTCGTGCAGCGGGTACCGGTCAAGATCGTCTTCGATAAGCCGGCTCCCCCCGATAAGCAATTGCGCCTGGGCCTGTCGGTGGAAGCTGCCATCGATATCAGCAATACGCACGGACCGCTGATTTCCTCGTTGATGCAAAAAAAATTACAAGAGGGCGGTGGTCAGCATCCCACCATTCCCGAGTCTCCCGCCCCCTAAACAACCTGTCCTCCAACAGCATAAGTTCCAAGCGAGCGCGGAACTCCCAACGCGAATTTCATGACGCCCCACATGTGGCTGGCGAGCGCCTTCCCGGCTAGCGGGCGCGGCGTGGGCGACGCATCAGGGACAGCACCAAGGGCGGCGTAGGCACGCGACGTTTTTCGCGCCGATCCAAAAGCGCAACTAGCAGCGGCACCAGGCCGGGACCGAGCAGCCACAATGGCGCCAAAACCGCCAAATCATAATTCCCGTGCGCACTGTAGCTCAGGCTCATCACCACCCCCGCGATCAATGCGGCGGCGGCTATCACCAAGGCCATCGGCAGCAGCAACCGCACCTTGAGCTTTGCGCGCGCCATCGTCGCCCTCGGTCGCAACCGCCGGCGCGCGGCTTCAATCGCGACCACCGTGGATCTCTTGCTTCTAACCTTGCTCGCAAGCGCCTTCATCGGCAGACACCGCACATTTGTGAAGTCTAGCGCCGCGCTTTGTAAGCGGCCATCAAAACCCGCCTTACCCCCCTGGTTGCAGATCCGGCGTGACTTTCAACGACGCGCCAGATGAACACAAATAGTCACGAGTTTGACTTGAACCGGCTCGCTTCGCCGCCTAACCTCCTGAGTCGCGATGGAGCAGGAAACTAACCTGGCCAATGGCTTGGCCGAATATCTCGGCCTGCGGCCGGTAGAATTCAGCCTCCTGGCTGGTGGCTGGGAGACCATCATCTACCAGTTCAGCCTGCCCGCCGGTGCTCACCATGATGCCCTCCCCGCCAGCCAGCCCCTGGTCCTGCGCTGCTACCAAGGCGCGCTTGCGCTTCGCAAGGGCGCGCGCGAATACGCCGCGCTCAAGGCCCTGAGCGCGGCTGGCTTCCCCGTCCCCTGCCCTTATTTGTGCGAGCTGGATCCGCGGCCGTTGGGCACCCCCTTTCTCATAATGGCGCGGTTGAGCGGCTCGCCCATGCTTGGTGCGACAAGCTTCCTGCACGCCGCGTACGGCTTCTCGGCGGCTTTCATCCCTTTCGTACGTGCCCACGTCCGGCTCCATCGGCTGGCAACCGCGCCGTTGGGCTTGGCCGAGGGGGCGCCGATGCTGGCAAGCGTGCAATCGCCAACCTCCTCTTTGCTGGAGCGCGTCCTGCAAACCATTGAGCAGCGCGCCACTATCGGTCCGCTACCCGATCTGACACCGGTCCTGCACCTGGCGCGGGCCGGCGCCGGCGCCTTCTCTGCCACCACCCCCGCGCTACTCCATCTCGATTACCATCCCCTCAATGTGATTGCCCAGGGACGGCATCTGCGCGGAGTTCTGGATTGGGTCTCCTACGATTTCGGCGATCGTCATCTTGATGTGGCAACCACCTCGACCATCCTATGGACTACCGCGATGGCTGATCCACGATGGCTGCGCGACAACCCCGCCGGCAACTTCCTGCGTCGGCTCTACTACGGCCTGTACCTGGCGCTGTACCACGCGATGGCACCGATGGATCTGCCCCGCTTACGCTATTATCAGGGAGTGTCGGCACTGCTGCGGCTCTCTACGATGGGCATGATGCGCCGGCGCGGCGCCGACAGTGTCGGTTATCGTGGCGAAGCTCTGGCCGAGATCAACAACGCCGTGGTGCGGCTGTTATGCCGCTTCGCTAGCCGCCGATGCCAAGTGACACTGACGCCCGCTTGTATAAGTCCGACGGTTTAGAGCCACGTTGAAGTTTTGGCCCCCTCGGCGAAAGGGATGGAAGGGGAAGCATTTTGGACCACAGCCGTCGCGCCTGAGGCCTTGGGCATAAGGCACAAGCTGGGAGTGCTCGCTGGCGAAATTGCTTTGCAAGTGCCACGCGGGCAGGGGCATACCCAGCAAGCTCGGTCGCCATGGCACTTGGCGGCGCGCCACCCAACCCACCTATCGGCGAGGCGGGCCGGGTGGCCGCAAATAGAAGATCTCGCCCTTACGCAATCAGCTCGCGTAGGACGTAGGGCAAAATCCCACCCTGGCGGATGTACTCGACTTCCTCGGGTGTATCCACCCGTGCCAGCACTTCGAATTCCTTCCGCTTGCCGTCTTCTTCGGCCACCACCTTGAGTTTTTGTCCAGGTTTGACCGCGGCTACACCCGCGATGGAGTAGCTCTCGCGACCAGTCAGCCCCAGGCTCTCACGTCCCTGCCCAGGCATGAATTGCAGCGCCAGCACACCCATCTGAACCAGGTTGCTGCGATGGATACGTTCGTAGCTCTCGGCGATCACCGCCTTCACTCCCAGTAACTGCGGTCCCTTGGCAGCCCAGTCGCGGGAGGAGCCCGAACCGTATTCCTTACCCGCGATCAGCAACAAAGGCACCCCTTCCTTGATGTACTGCTGCGAGACGTCATAGATCGAGCCTTGGGCCCCGTCGGGCAGATGGACGGTGTAGCCGCCTTCGACTCCGGGCACGAGCAGGTTGCGCAGGCGGATGTTGGCAAACGTCCCGCGCACCATCACTTCATGATTTCCCCGGCGCGCGCCGTAGGTGTTGAAGTCGCGCACCGCCACGCCATGGTCAATCAGATATCTGCCCGCCGGGCTATCGGCCTCAATCGTGCCGGCGGGAGAGATATGATCCGTGGTCACGCTATGACCCAACAGAGCCAGAACCCGCGCGCCGCGAATATCGCTCAGCGGCGTTGGCTTGGGGCCGATCCCATCGAAGAATGGCGGCGCCTTGACGTAGGTTGAATCCGCCTGCCAGGCAAATAATTCGCCCGTTGGTACCGCTAGCCCCCGCCATTGCTCGTCGCCCTCGAAGACGTGGGCATACTCCTGGCGAAACATCGCGGAGTCGATTGCCCCCGCCATCGCTTGGCGGATCTCATCGGCGCTGGGCCAGATATCCTTGAGATAGACTGGCTCGCCGTCCTTGCCCACGCCCAGCGGCTGGGTGGCAGGGTCCCAATCCAGCGTTCCGGCCAGCGCGTAGGCCACCACCAGCGGGGGCGAAGCCAGGTAGTTGAAGCGGACCACCGGATTGATCCGCCCCTCGAAGTTGCGATTGCCGCTGAGCACCGCGCAGGTGACCAGATGATGCTGTGCCACCGCCGCGGCCAGCCCTTCGGCTACTGGACCGCTGTTGCCAATGCAGGTGGTGCAGCCGTAGCCGACCACGTGGTAGCGAAGCTGCTCCAAATAGGGCAACAGCCCGGCTCGCTTGAGATACTGAGTGACCACTTTAGAGCCCGGCGCCAAGCTGGTCTTGACCCATGGGCGAGTGGAAAGTCCGCGCTCCACTGCCTTCTTGGCCAGTAGTCCAGCCCCCAGCAAAACCGAGGGATTGGAGGTATTGGTACAACTAGTGATGGCCGCGATTAGCACCGAGCCGTGGCCGACTTCAACTTCGCCTTCATCGGCCCGCGCCTTGACCCGGCGGGTTAGGTGCTCCAATTCGGCGACGGGAATGGGCTCCTCTGCCACGCCCGGCTGGCCCCCTTCGGCCACCCAGCGTGCCGCGTTTTGCGCGTTGATAGAACTGTTGGACTGGACGATCTCCTTGACCAGTTGGGCACGGTAATCGCGCCTGGCCTCGCGCAAGGCCACCCGGTCCTGCGGCCGCCGCGGCCCCGAGATACTAGCCTCGACGGTGCTCAAATCCAGCTCCAAGTGATCGCTGAACACCGGCACCGGCGCCTCGGGTGTGTAGAATAGCCCCTGCTCCTTGGTATAGGCCTCGACCAGTTTGATCTGCTGCTCGGAGCGCCCGGTCAGGCGCAGATAGTCTAGGGTCTGTTGATCTACCGGGAAAAAGCCGATCGTCGCCCCATATTCGGGCGACATGTTGCCCAAGGTGGCGCGATCGGCGATCGGCAAGGTGGCAATACCGGGGCCGTAATACTCGACGAACTTGCCTACTACGCCGCGCGCCCGCAGCATCTGGACCACCGTCAGCACCAGATCAGTGGCGGTGGCGCCAGGTGCCAACTCGCCGAACAGCCGCACGCCCACTACTTCGGGAATCAGCATCGGCACCGAGCGCCCCAACATCGCGGCCTCGGCCTCGATTCCGCCCACGCCCCAACCCACGACGCCCAAGCCGTTGATCATCGGGGTGTGCGAGTCGGTCCCAACCACGGTGTCGGGATAAGCCTCGCCGGCAGGCGAGACGAAAACCACCGCGGCCAGGTGCTCGAGGTTGACCTGGTGGACGATCCCAGTATCGGGCGGAACCACACGCAGATTGTCAAAGGCGGCCTGCCCCCAGCGCAAAAACAGGTAGCGCTCTTTGTTGCGCGCAAACTCTAACTGGGCATTGCGCAAAAGCGCGGTGGAGCTGCCGAAATAATCGACCTGCACTGAGTGATCAATCACCAGATCGACGCGCTGGATCGGATTGACCCGAGCGGCTTGACCGCCTAAACGCCGCACCGCGTCGCGCATGGCGGCCAGATCGGCCACCACCGGGATGCCGGTGAAATCCTGCAGCAGGACCCGCGCCGGCATGAAGGAGATCTCGCGCTCGGCGGGCTTGGGAGTCCAACCCGCTACCGCCTTGACCTGCTCGGCGGTCACGTTGACCCCATCCTCGCGCCGCAGGACGTTCTCGACCATGACCCGAATCGAGTAGGGCAGCCGGCTCAAGTCGAAGCCTTGTCGGTTCAAGGCGTCGAGCCGATAAATGGTATAGCGCTGTCCCTCGACTACTAGCGGCGCACGCGCGCCAAAACTGTCCTTAGTCATTAGCTCCAATCCTCGTGCAGTTGGACGGAAGAAAACGTTAGGATAGCGCGGATCGACGCGTCAACAAACGGTTGCCGCTCACGCCGCCGGCGCGCGCCGGTAGCGGCCCCGGCAGACCGTCATAAACTAGCGCCCGGCCGTCGGAATGGAAACCTTCAGCCGCAAGCGCCACCACCGCCGGCGATTGCAACGCAGGCTGGCCGTCGATTCGTTCCAGCCTAAGGCGCGGGCGCAGGCGGATGATTGCCGTTAGCGCGAGCGCCAGTTGTTCGGGCTCAATCTCGCGCAGCAGGCGCAACTCGCGGCCGGCTAAGCCGAGCAGCGGCTGGCCTGCCGCGAAGACCAGTACGTTGTCTGCCTCGCGCGCCACGCCGCATCCCGCCAGCGCCGCTCCGAACGGATTAGCGGGGTCCGAAGCGGCCAGTGCGACCGGCGCCTGCCTACGATCGTGGCTTTCATCGCTGCGTGCGCTTTCCAGCATCGCGACCGCCTCAACCAAGGCGTACTGTTCGCCGGAGAGCGAACGAACGAAATAGCCGGCGCGAATTTGGCCCGCATACTCAAGCCGGCGCAGTTCAGTGCGCAAATCCGACCATGACGGCCCATCCTCGCAACTTGCAATCTCGCGCGAGATCAGGCCGTAACGGCGCAGTAGCCGCAAGGCGTGCTCGCCAATCGAGCCGCTGGAGGCACCATTCCCAACCGCCAGCGCCGTCCAGCGGCCGCCCAGGCCGGCGCGCAGACGGGCCCGTACGCCGGCATCGAAGCGACTCACGCGCCGGCCTGCCTCGGCTTCCAACGCACGCCCCGGGCGGGCGCCACTAGCCAGCAGCCGCAAGGGCGCGAAGGCATCGTTGCTGGCGAAACCTGCCGCCGCCAGCCGCCACAATGCGCGCAGCGTGTCCCGCTCGGAGAGATCGGCGCGCTGCGCAATTTGATCCAGGTACTGGGCACCTGCGCTTCGCAACCCCTCTAATACCGCGCGCTCCTTGGGATCGTCAGGCATCGCGACAGGCGCGCAGGGCAGGGCTCGGCGAGGCAGGAACTTGATCGCCCGCGGCCATCCCCCATCGCCCCCGGGCTCGGCTAGCCAGACATACTCACCGCCGAGACAAAGCAGATCCAGGTACTCGGGACGATAGTCGGGGATGCGTGCGGGTAGAATCGCGCTCTCCCACAACGCAGGCGCGAAGGCGAGCCCCGCCATCTGCTCCAGCACCGACTCCACCGCCTCCGCACCCGACGGCAATCCTGCGCCGCCGATGTGATGCCAGCGTAGGCAAAACGCGACGTATTCGCGATCGTCGCAAGGCTGGGCCCGAGCGCGCAGACCTTCCAACGTCAAGCGATGGATCCGCTCCAGATTAGAGCGCTCGCACCAGTTCTCGCCGCCGGCGCCAAAACGGCCGCGGAAAACACCGCCACCGGCCTCCAGCGCGAGTAAATAGCGCTCGGTTTCGGCGACGGAAAACCCTGCTGCTCGCGCCAGCGTTTCGCTGGCGATCGGACCGCTGCATTGAAGCGTGCGGCACACCAATTCGCGCCGTGCCTGCTCGCAAGCTAGCTCTCCCGCCGCTTCTCTGGCGCTATCGTAAGCCGCCTCGAATAGCGCGCGATCTTCGCTTGCGATCAATACCGGCGCCACCCGATGACGCAGCGAGCGCTCGATTAGGCGGCCGGCTGCGAGCAGCGCTGCCACCATTACGCTGGCATCGCCGGTCACGCGCGGACCGAGCTCGGCCCGATCCAAGGCCCCATGGGCGCGAATCATCTCGTGCAGCTCATCGCGATCGCGCGCCTGGCAACCGGCGGCTAAATGGCCTGCTTCAGCAGCCACCTGCTCGAGCGCCGCGGGCAGCAGCATCTCGCCCACGTCCTCGGTGCGCAGCACCTCAGCCGCTACCGCCCGATTCATCTGCACCGTGCGGCTGCGCCGGTTGGCACGCTCGCCATCGTCGAGGAACGAATAATCGGTAGCCAGCAGCAGACGCTGGGCAAAGACCGAAGGCGCCAACGAATCAACCGCGACGGTGCGTACCCGCCCCTGCGCGATCCCCTCGAGCAGCTCGGTCAAGCCGGCCAGGTCGGTGGATTCCTGACAGGCTTCGAACAAAGCCTCGGTAAGCAGATAGTGGTCTGGAATTTCGATGTCGGGCGGACGATTGTCCAGGCAGGCCTGCTGGGCGGGAAACAGCTCGGTGATCAGTTCCTGAGCCCGCAGCCGGGTCAAGTAGGGCGGCACTTTGCGTCCCTTGTCGTTGCGTATCAGGGCCAATGCGCGATTGGCGACATGGCGCAAGCGCAGCTCGAACATCGGACCGGCCAGCACCGCCTGAGTCAAAGCCATACGCACATTGGCCGGCGTCAGCAGATGGAAAATTTCCTCCAGCGGAAAACTGTGGCGCGAGTTAAGCGCCAGCAAAATCCCGTCGTCGGTGGCCGAGGCCTGGATTTCGAAATCGAATGACTGGCATAGCCGCTTGCGCAGAGCCAAGCCAAAGCCGCGATTAAGTCTCATCCCGAGCGGCGAATGCAGGACTATCTGGGTCCCCCCCAGACCGTCGAAGAAGCGCTCGGCCACCAAGGTTTGCCGGTCGGGAAGAACACCCAGCGCGCCCTTCCCTCGCCGCACATAATCGACGGCTTGGGCTGCGGCCCGCTGCTCCATCGCGCATTCATCGATCAGAAAGCGTATCGCCGCCGCTGGTTCATTCAGGCGACAAGCGATCTCGCCCCGCAACTTGATCAGCGCATCCGACAGCGCCGCGCTACGCCCGGCGGCTTCGGTCTGCCAGAACGGCAACGTCGGCGCCATCCCGGGCGCCACCTCAACCATCAAGCGGCCGCGCGAGATGCCGTTTATCCGCCATGGCATTGAACCCAACGCGAAGATATCGCCGCGGGTCGCCTCCTGGGCAAAATCCTCCTCGACGTCACCCACCCGATGCTGGCTGGATTCGATCACCACGTCGTAGTTGCCGACCTCGGCGATCGTGCCGGCGTTGGTAATCGCAATCAGCCGCGCGCCCCGGCGTGGGCGCACCAAGCCGGCCTGGCAATCATAGAAGATGCGCGGTCCGGCACCTTTGATGCGCGCACGCGAAGGTCGCGCCATTTGCTCCAGCAGCGCATGTAATTGGGAGCGCTCCAGATCGCGGAAATTGTAGGCGCCGCGCAGCAAGGCCAGCAGTTCCCCCTCACTGATCTCGCCCTCTTCGGCCGCGATCGCTACAATCTGCTGGGCCGCGACATCAAGACTGGCAGGCGGAATCTCGATTACCTCCAAACGCCCCTCGCCAATCGCAAGGACCGCGGCCGCGCATTCGATCAAATCGTCCAGCGTCAACGCGAACAAACGTCCCTTTGGGGTCTGCCCCAGAGCGTGGCCAGCACGGCCGATGCGCTGGATCGCGGCAGCGATCGACTTTGGAGAATCGACCTGGCAAACCAGATCTACCGCCCCCACGTCAATTCCCAATTCCAGCGAGGAGGTAGAGACAATCGCTCGCAATTCGCCGCGCTTGAGCCGCTGCTCGGCGGCGAAGCGCTGGGCCCGCGCCAAGCTGCCGTGATGGGCCAGCACGGCCTCGGAGCCCAGACGCTGTTGCAGGGCCAGCGCCAACCGTTCGGCCCAGCGCCGGCTCAGGGTAAAGACCAAGGTGGTGCGATGCTGCCCGATCAGCTCGGCGATACGGTCATACATCGCTTCCCAATGCTGATGGGTGGCGATCGGACCGAGTTCTGGTCCCGGCGCAAGCACCTGTAAATCCAGCCGGCGGGCCTGCTGATCGGTGCGCACGATTCGGCATGGCCGCGCTTGCCGCCGCCCCTGAAGTTCGTAGGTGCCACTTAGAAAATTTGCCAGTTCTTCGATCGGATTGAGTGTCGCCGACAACCCGATTCGGACCGGCGGGCTGCCACCGCGGCTGGTTACCAGCCGTTCCAGCCGCTCCAGGCTTAACGCCAGATGGGCACCGCGCTTGTTAGCCGCAACCGCGTGCAATTCATCGATAATTATCCAACGCACCGCCGCCAGCTTCTCGCGAAAGCGGCTGGAGGTGAGCAGTATAAAGAGCGATTCAGGGGTGGTTACCAGCAGATGGGGTGGATGGCGCAGCATTGCGCCACGCTGGCCGGCGGGTGTATCGCCGGTGCGCAAACCGACCGTGATAGGAACCAGCCGCTGGCCGCGCAGATTCGCCAACTCGTGCACTTCCGCCAGCGGCCGTTGCAAGTTAAGCCGGACGTCATTGGCCAGGGCCTTGAGGGGCGAAACGTAAAGGACCGAAACTTCTTCGCGCAGCGCCTCCGTGCAGGCTTGCCCGATCAGATGATCCAGCGCCCATAAAAACGCGGCCAGAGTCTTGCCGCTGCCTGTGGGTGCGCACAGCAGGGTGTTGTGACCGGCGCCGATAGCCGGCCAGCCGCGCTCCTGGATTGGCGTGGGCGCGCCGAAGCGAGCACTGAACCAATCGCGCAGAAGCGGCTGGAATGCGTCCAGGGAAGAGACCATCGGCCACAGTTTAGCCCGCTGCAAGCCGCAGCCGATACCCCTTGGAAGCTAACCCACCAGGGCGGCCGCGCCGGCGCTTGCGATTTGAGCATCCTGCGCCGATTGAACGCCCGAGGCCCCGATCGCTCCCACGCATTCGTTGTCCACCATCAGCGGAATGCCCCCTTCCACCGGGGTCACCCCGGGCAGCGCGAGCAGACCATGCCGGCCACTGTTAAGGGTCTCTTCCATCGCCTTGGTAGGACGGCGAAAAAGGGCTGCCGTACGCGCCTTTTCCTGAGAAATCAGCGCACTAGGCTTGGCCGCGCCATCCATCCGCTCCAGATACAGAAGATGGGCGCCATCATCGACGATCGCGATACTGACGTTCCAATTATTTTTTTTGGCTTCGGCTACCGCAGCGGCCGCCACGCGGCGCGCGTCTTCGATTGAGAGCGCACGTTTGGTGAACATCGGGCTGATACCTCGTCAATGGTGAGCTGTGCAAATGTGATCGGACCGGTGGACAGGCCGGTCATCCTGTATTTGCCACAACCCTGTCCCGCGCACCAGCGCTGACCGCCGCTGTGGGTGCTTTCAAAATTGCGCCTTGCTATAGGATAACCCAACCGCGCCAGCTCTGGGCGCCGCTTCCGTAGGAGGAATTCAATGGCGAAAACGGTTTCAGTCACGACGGCCGATGGCGGCCGGATGGACGCTTATCTGGCCCTACCCGAAAGCGGCAGCGGTCCGGGCCTGGTGCTGCTCCAGGAAGTCTTCGGGGTCTCGCCGTACTTACGCGAGGTAGCCGACCTCTACGCCGCCGAAGGCTATGTCACTATCGCGCCCGATCTGTACTGGCGCTTGGAGCGCAACGTTTCGCTGGGTTCTTCGGAGGCCGAACTCAAGCGCGCTTTTGAGCTAAGCAACCGCTTCGACCTCGACCAGGGTATTCGAGACGTGGGCGATACCTTGCGGACCCTGCGGGCGATGGCGCAATGCACGGGAAAAGTGGGCGCGGTGGGCTTCTGTCTAGGCGGCAAGCTGGCCTATTTGACCGCAGCGCGCCATCCAGTAGACGCCATGGTCAGCTACTACGGCGTAGGAATTGAAAGCCATCTGGCCGAAGCCGACGCGCTTCGCTGCCCGGCCCTCTTCCACTTCGCCGGTCAGGACCGTTACGTGCCGCCGGCCGCCTGCGAGGCGATTGTCGCGGCCTTCAAAGGGAACGATCAGGCCCAGTTTCGCACCTATCCCGACGCCGGCCATGGCTTCAACAATCCCACCCGCCCGGCCTATGACCGTTTCTGCTCGCTGCTGGCCCATTCCCATACCCTGGGCCTGCTGCGCCAGGCAATCGGACCTCGCTACGACTTGAGCGCGCTATGGGAGCGGCATGCCGACTTCGAGTTCAAGTATCACGACCCCGAGGCCACGATGAAGACCATGGTCGCCGAACCCTACGTCAATCATGTCCCGGTGATGACCGGCGGAGTGGGGCAGCGCGAACTCCACCGCTTCTACAAGTACCATTTTATACCCGGGCTACCTGCCGATACTAAGATCGTCCCGGTCTCGCGCACCGTTGGTCCCGACCGAGTAGTGGACGAATTACTCTTTTGCTTCACCCATGACAAGGAAATTGACTTCATGCTGCCCGGTATTCCACCCACTGGCAAATATGTTGAAATCCCCACCGTCGCCATAATCCAGTTCCGTGGCGACAAGCTGGTTCACGAGCATATCCACTGGGACCAGGCCACGGCGCTGGTACAATTGGGGCTGCTCGATCCCGCCAAGCTACCAGTGGTAGGACGCGAAGCTGCCGAAAAGATCCGCGACGAAACCCGCCCCTCCAACGCTTTGATGCGCCATTGGCGTGACAGTCAAGGGCGCGACTGAGCTGTTGTTTGCCAGCGTAGCCAGCGGCCGCCCGGCCGCTGGCTACGTAACCCTCTCGTTTTTTTGACCACGCCGCTCTACTTCCCATGCGATACTAGACCGGTAGTCAAAGCAGACTTACCATGAGAAAAGGAAAGCGCGCGACAAGCGGGGTCTGCCGGAACCACCCGATTACATAACCAGGAAAAAGCCATGTCGGAAAACAAAGCAGCAGGAAACAATACAGCGTCGATTTCCACGAACTTTCGCTTGGGAGGTGACCTGGACATCCTAAGATTGGGATTTGGCGCGATGCGGATAACCGGCGCCGGTATCTGGGGCCCGCCGCGTGATTTGGAAGCAGCCAAACGCCTGTTACGCCAGGTGGTCGCATCGGGAGTTAACTTCATCGATACTGCCGATTCCTACGGTCCGGCAGTGTCCGAAGAGTTAATCGCCGAAGCGCTCCATCCCTATCCCTCCGGTTTGGTAATCGCAACCAAAGGCGGAATGTTGCGCCCCGGTCCAGGGCAATGGACCCCCGACGGACGGCCCGCACATCTCAAGCGGGTATGCGAAGAGAGCCTGCGCCGCTTGCGTTTAGGTCGGATTGATCTCTACCAACTCCATCGACCCGATCCCAACGTCCCTTTGCTCGAGTCCGTGGGCGCGTTGGTGGAGTTGCAGGCCGCTGGCAAGATCCGCCATATCGGCCTGTCCAACGTCTCTCAAGAGCAATTGGCCCAGGCCCAGTCGATCGCGAAGGTGGTTTCGGTACAAAACCCTTACAACCTGACCAACCGTGGCCACGAAGAGGTGATGCGAGCTTGCGCCAAGCAGGGGCTGGCTTTCCTGCCCTATTTTCCTCTCGCTGTCGGCAACCTTGCACGAGCCGGTGGCAATTTGCAGACCATCGCCGCTCGCCATCATGCCACCCCAGGTCAAGTCGCACTGGCCTGGCTGTTACACCATTCCCCCACCATCATCCCCATTCCCGGAACCTCTTCGCCAGCTCATTTCGAAGAAAACTTTGGCGCCCTCCGCGTATCGCTGACATCCGAAGAGATGGCGCAAATCGCAGCCTAAAAGGTGCCACTCCCCCTCGATGTCAGCTCATATCTGCTTCCATTGCTACGCGCGTAAGCCGCCACACCCACGTCTGGTCGGTGGTGCGGTTGCGCGGCCAAGGAGGCCTTCACGCAGTTGTATTTTTTAGACTTGCGAACCCAGCCCTTTGGTTTCCCCTCGGACAACATTCGGGTCTCCTGACGTTACCGTGCTCGCACTTGGACCGCTTGAGCGTGGCCTACGAAACACTTGCGGCTTGCCCACGCCGTAAACTGGCCTTGCGGGCAAACGTAAAGTGTTAGACGGGGTTAAGCACAATGGAAAGAAGGAAACCTAGGAAAAGGGTTATACCAAATGACCTTTTCAAGAGGTTGAATTTACCAACCTTTCATCTTCCTGCGGCTCTTTTCTTTTCCAGCGATGGTTCGCTCGCTCGCCTAGCCTGAGTACCTCGCCCTACCGGCGACGCCTTAAGCGTCACCGGGCAAACGAGGAAAACTAATGGCGACTAGGCGAAAAGCCTGTCAATTGCGCCGAATTGTTTCCCATGCCAGCCCTTTCGCGGCCCGCATCGGGCGATGGCTGATATTTCTGTTGATACTGGGGAGCGTAAGCCTTGCCAACGCCAATGTCGCGGGAATCTACACACAGTTAGGCAATAATCAGCGCGTGGGCTGGAACCAGGACGAAACCCAGTTAACGGTTTCCAACGTCGCCGCTGGTTTCAGCTCGCTATTTACGCAAACCCTCGACGGCGTCAGCTATGGACAACCGTTGTACGTCGCCGATGTCAATATCGCCGGCACGGTTCACAACGTCATATATGTAGCGACCGAGTTGAACTCGGTTTATGCCTTTGACGCCGATACCAGTCAGCCCGCGCTATGGCATGTCAATCTGACGCCCTCGGGAGAAACTCAGGAAACCTCCGCGGACACCGGCAGCAACAAGATCCCGGTGATCGGGATCACAGCAACCCCGGTGATCGATCCAGCCACCAACACCATCTACGTGGTTACCACCAGCAAAACGACCACTTCTCCCGTAGTTTTTTATCATCGGCTCCATGCGTTGGACATCACCAGCGGCGCAGAGCGCGCCAATAGTCCGGTAGAGATAACTGGTCTATATCCGGGGACCGGTGGGGTGCAGGACGGCAACGGCAACGAGGTTTTTACGCCTGAATCACAGTTCAGTCGCACAGCCCTGTTGTTGGTCAATGGCGAAGTTTACGTGGCATTCGGCGGTTATGAGGACCAACACTGCTATCAAGGTTGGATAATGAGCTACGACAAGACCACCTTGGTGCAGAACAACGTGATCAGCACCTCGCCCAACTTGGCTTGCGGTCAGGATACCGGCGCTGGCTTCTGGACCTCTGGCCTGGGGTTGGCGGCCGATTCCACCTCGATCTACGCCTCTACGAGCAATTCGCTGTACGATGGCGCCGGCGATTACGGCGACACCACGCTTAAGCTGGGCTTCGATCTGTCGCTTACCGATTATTTCACTCCGTGTAATCAAGCATTTTTGGACAGCAACGATGTCGATCTGGGATCGGGTGGTGTGCTGCTGATCCCGGGAACATCGTTGGCGGCGCTGGCGGGAAAGGAAGGCACGATCTACCTGCTAAATACGGGAGATATGGGCCAGTATACGCCTCCGCCCGCTGGCTTTACCGATACTACCACTGCCTGCACCGATAACGTGGTTCAGAAATTGTGGCGGGTCCTGGGACAAGCGCCCACCACTACCGACAATCGTGACGCGGCCTACGGGATCGCGGGCTACTACCAGGATGGAGCTAGCAATACCTATCTGTACTGGGCCGGCAGCAGCGACCATTTGAAAGCTTATACCCTGCAAAACTCTGCGATGTCCTTTGACGGCGTCAACCAGACCGCAACCCAGTTTCCCAGCGGCGGAACCATCCCGGTGGTTTCCTCGAATGGCACAGCAGCGGGCAGCGCGATCCTCTGGGCGATCCAACGGCCCAATCCACCGGGAAATGCGCTGCTGGAGGCGTACGATGCCACTGACCTGACCCATCAAATCGTGACCGATCTGCAGGTAACCAACTGGACCACCCCCAGCTTTCCTTTCCTGATTCCCACCATAGCCAACGGCAAGGTGTATACCGGCGGCGGCGTCCCCGGCGCGGGCCAACTGACTGTCTTTGGCCTGTCCAGCCCGACGCCGACGCCAACTGCAACCCCGACCACCACGCCGCTGCCTACCGCGACGCCGGGAATCGTTACGATCGTCTCACCGACCAACGGCGCTACCGTCTCCGGGACGATTTCGATCGTAGTCAGCGAGCCCAGTCCGCCCCCCGGCTCCTGGGTCAACATCCATGTCGACGGCAACTACCTGGCCTCTTCGCCGCCCCTGACCTTCAGTTGGAACACCACCAGCGTGGGCAACGGTCAACATACCATCGACGCCCAGGTCAAGAATTCCAGCGGCCAGCTCTTCATCACCTCGATCACGGTCACCGTCAACAATAATGGTGCCTCCCCAACCCCCACCGCCACCACGACGGCGACCGGAACCCCAACGTCGACGCCGACCGCGACCCCGACCAGCACAATGACCGCCACAGCAACTCCGACGGCAACCGCCACTGCGAGTGTCACGGTAACCGCAACGCCCACCGTTACGGTCAGCGTGACGCCGACTACCGCGCCAACCGCAACTCCGGTTCCGACCGCAACGCCGGCAATCGTTACGATCACCGCGCCGGCCAATGGTGCAACCGTATCGGGGAGCATTTCGATCGTGGTCAGCGAACCCAGTCCGCCCCCCGGCTCCTGGGTCAACATCCATATCGACGGTAACTACCTGGCCTCTTCGCCGCCCCTGACTTTCACTTGGGACACGACTAGCGTGGCCAACGGCCAACATACCATCGACGCCCAGGTCAAGAATTCCAGCGGCCAGCTCTACATCACCTCGATCACCGTCACTGTTGACAATCAGGGGGCGACTCCGACAGCCACCGCCACTCAGGCGGCGACGCCCACACCTACCGCCACCACGATGGCGACCGCGACCCCGACCCTGGCTCCGACCGCCACACCCACCGGCACAGAGGCGATCACCGCGACTCCAACTTCAACCGCGACCCCCGCGATTGTCACCATTACCTCGCCGGCTAATGGCGCCACGGTGGTGGGAACGATCTCGATCGTCGTCAGCGAACCCAGTCCGCCCGCGGGCTCGTGGGTCAATATTCACATCGACGGCAATTATCTTGCCTCTTCGCCGCCACTGACATTCAGTTGGAACACTACCAGCGTGCCCGACGGCCAACACACCATCGACGCCCAGGTCAAGAATTCCAGTGGCCAACTCTACATCACCTCGATCACCGTCACAGTGGCCAACTGAACAAGCCAAACAATGACGCATGGAATGGAGCTGGCACGCATGGAGATGGCACCGATGAGGAGATGAAAGGCACGCCGCGAAGTTTATTGGCGACCTGCTAACGGGCCGAATCTATCGGAATTATCGCGTCCGCGCAGGGGCGTGGCCTGCCAGCGCAAATTTGGATGGCGCGCCGCTTCGACTTCGTCTACCCGGCTCACGGGCAAATGATGGGGCGCCTTCTTGGCCAATGAGGGTTGTTGCAGCGCTTCGTCGTAAACCTGTTCCATCGCGGCGATGAAGCGATCCAAGGTCTCGCGACTTTCGCTTTCCGTAGGCTCTATCATCAGGGCGCCGGCCACGGTAAGCGGGAAATAGATAGTCGGGGGATGAATCCCGAAGTCCAACAGCCGCTTGGCGATATCAAGCGTGCTGACGTCCACCTTGCCCTCTAGGTCGTGGGTCAGCACGCATTCATGCATCGAAGGCTCCGGCGAGGCGCTGCGATAGCGCATCAGCCGCTTGCGCACGTAGTTGGCGTTTAGAATTGCGATTCGGCTGGCCAGAGCGCAACCGTCCCCGCCCATCGCCAGGATGTAAGCGTAGGCCCGCGCCAAAATGGCAAAGTTGCCGTGGAAGGCGCGCAAGCGGCCGATCGAATCGGGCCGATTGGGGTCGATTTCCAAACTACCCGCCGCATTTCGCATCAGCCGTGGATGGGGCAAAAAGGGCTCCAGATGGCGCTTGACGGCCAAGGGTCCGGCCCCGGGCCCGCCGCCTCCGTGCGGGGTGGAAAAAGTTTTATGCAAATTGATATGTGCCAGATCCGCGCCCATGTCTCCCGGCTTGGCCACGCCCAACAAAGCGTTGAGATTGGCACCATCCAGATATAACAGTGCGCCGCGCTCGTGCAGGGCTTGCGCAATTGCCACGATCTCGGGCTCGAAAATTCCCTCGGTGTTGGGATTGGTCACCATCAGGGCGGCAACCTCATCGCTGAGCAGGCGGCGGACCTCCTCTACCTCCAAAAAGCCGCGCGCGTTGGAACGCGCGACCACAGTTTCGAATCCCGCCAGGCTGCAGCTTGCCGGATTAGTCCCGTGCGCGGTATCGGGAATGATCACTTTTCGGCGCGCCGCCCCCTGCTTGGCAAACCAGGCTCGCACGATCAGCAAACCCGCCAACTCGCCTTGCGCCCCGGCGGCGGGATGCAGCGACACGGCGTCCATCCCACTGATCTCAGCCAACGCCGCCTCCAGTTGCGCCATCAGTTCGAGCGCGCCCTGAGCCAACTCGGCCGGGGTGTGGGGATGGAGCGCGGAGAAGCCAGGCAGCGCAGCCAGCTCGTCGTCGAGCACGGGATTGTACTTCATGGTGCACGATCCGAGCGGGTAGAACTGGAGCGCCTGGCTGAAGTTGAGCTGGGATAGCCGCAAGAAATGGCGCAGCGCCTGCGGCTCGCTGACTTCGGGAAAACCCTCGATGTCCTCACGGCACAGCGCCTCGCCCAAAAGCTCGCGCGCATGAGCCAGGCTGCGCTCGCCATCGCTCAAATCGACACCGCGCCGCCCGGGCACCGATTCCTCGAAAATAAGCGCCACCTGGCGCTGGATGTCGTAAGCCATCTGTAATGGAGCTCTCCTACTGCTTAAGGGCCTCGCACAAGGCGCCCAGCTCATCGCGCGAATTGAGCTCGGTCACCGCGATCACAATCGAATCAGCCAAGTCGGGATAGTCGGGTCCGAGCGGGACGCCGGCCAGAACGGCGCGCGCTTGGGCCGCGGACAAGGCGCCGCGCACGTCGGGAAGAGCCAGGGTGAATTCGTTGAAAAAGGGGCCGGTAAAACGCGGACGCATCCCGTGGGCGGCCAGCATCGCGGCGGCCTCGTGCGCCAGTTCCACGTTGCGTGCGGCCAATTCGCGCAACCCCTGGCGCCCCATCAGGCTGAGATAGACGGCAGCCGCCAGCGCGCACAGCGAATGGTTGGTGCAGATGTTGGAGGTCGCGCGTTCGCGTCGAATATGCTGCTCGCGAGTCGCCAGGGTCAGGCAAAAGGCGCGTCGCCCCTGGGCGTCACGGGTCATTCCGACCAGCCGCCCGGGCATTTGGCGCACGAATTCCTGGCGCGTGGCAAAGAAACCGGCCCACGGTCCGCCGAATTGCGGAGCTAAGCCGAAGCTCTGAACTTCGCCCACCGCGATATCCGCCCCCAGCACGCCCGCGGCCCCCAGCAAGCCCATCGCCAGTGCCTCGGCGGTGACCGAGATCGCAAGGCCGCCAGCCTCGTGCACGACCCGCGCGATTCGTTCCAGCGGCTCGATTATTCCAAAGCCGTTAGGATAGCCAATTACCGCGCACAGGAGCTGTTCATCCGCCAATCCCCTCAGAGCGACCTCATCGCAAGTTCCGCTTTCGCTGTTGAACGGAAGTTCAACCACCTCCAGTTCCGGTTGCGCATTTAGATAGGTACGAACCGTGGCGCGGTAATCTGGCCACAACGAACGCGCAAGTACGACCCGGTGGCGCTTGGGCAGCAGCCGGCGCGCCATCAGCACCGCCTCAGCCGCGGCTGAAGCGCCGTCGTACATGCCGGCGTTGGCCACCGCCAGCCCACTGAGCTGCGCGATCAAGGTTTGAAACTCAAAGATCGCCTGGGTCGTGCCCTGGCTGGCCTCCGGTTGATAGGGAGTATAGGAGGTCGCGAATTCGGCTCGGGCGACAACCGCACGCACGGCCGCCGGGACATAGTGACGATAACAGCCGCTGCCCAAAAAGCTGATATACTCGCGCGCGCCGCGATTGCGTTCGGCCAAAGCGCTAAGCCGCGCGGCGACTTCCGCTTCACTCAGTCCTGGCGGCAAGTTCAGGGCCGCACGTCGGCGCAGTTCGGCCGGCACGTGCGCGACCAGATCCTCCAGATCGTTGGCGCCGACAACCGCAAGCATTTCATCGATATCTTCTTTGGTGTGAGGTATGAATCGCATTATTTGCACACTCGACCAGCCGACTCTGCCCTGAAAGCTTACGATTTTGCCCGCCGATAAAACGGCAACGCGGTCGCGATCGCGGCGACTCTCTTGTTTCGGATCTCGACGTCAAACCGCGCATCGGCCTGCGTCTGGACCGCGCCATCGACGTAGCCCATCGCCAGCGGGCACTCGAAGCTGGGCGCGAAAGTACCGCTGGTCACCATTCCTACCGGCTGGCCCTGCCGCCAAATCCGATAACCGGGACGGGCCAGGCTGCGACCGTCCTCGGTACGCAATCCGATCAGACGCTTGCGCACACCGGCGCGCCTTTCCTTCTCTAGAGCGCGTTCGCCGACGAAGCCGCGCCCAAACCGCACATAGCTTTTCAGTCCGGCTTCTAGCGGGGTTGTCGCGCGATCGAGTTCGTGGCCGTAAAGCGCTAGCCCTGCTTCCATCCGCAAGGTATCGCGCGCGCCTAGTCCGCAGGGCCGCAAGCCGTGCCCTTCACCGGCCTCCAGCAGCCGGTTGAAGAGCGCCTCGGCCGACTGCGCTTCGACGAAAAGTTCAAACCCGTCCTCGCCTGTGTAACCTGTGCGCGCGATGCGGCAGGAAATTCCCGTCACTTTGCATTGCGCGCTGTGAAAGCGCTTGCACGCGGCGAGATCGAACTCGGTCAGCGGAGTAAGGATTTCCAGAGCCCGCGGCCCCTGGATCGCAATCAACCCGGTGGCCTCGCTCAGATCCTGGATTGTGACAGTGGCGGCGCGGGCGAGAGCCTCCAGCCAGGCTTTATCCTGCGCGGTATTGGCGGCGTTGACGCAGAGCAGAAAGCGCTGGTCGGCGATGCGATACACGATGATGTCATCGACCACGCCGCCCTGCTCGTCGCAGATCAGCGTGTACTGCGCCTGATCGACCTTCAGACGCGCCACCGAGTTGGTCAGCGCATGTTCCAACAGATCCGTCGCGCCCTCCCCCTCGACCATCAACTCGCCCATATGGCTGAGGTCGAACACTCCGGCCTGAGCGCGCACGGCGAGATGCTCGGGGATAATGCCGGCGTAAGAAAGCGGCATCAGAAAGCCGGCAAACTCCACCATTCGAGCACCCAGACGCCTGTGCACGGCGAGTAGCGGCGTGGACTTGGCCTCGGACTCGGCGCTTGCGTTCATTAAGTCCATCATGACTCTAGGCGGCGCCCAAAAAAATCTCCGCGCTTGCCGTCGCGCCTCTTAATCTTCCGCTGAGCAAAGAAAGGTAGAGATTTCAATGAGGAGCGAAGATCTACACGGACGCCTTTCAGCACCCTGCTACGGGGCGCGAATCGGCCTGCCACGTCGACTCGCGGGTGAAAAGGCGTGCCAACTCAATTGCCAGCGAAGGACCGCCGCCGCTCATGATATTGAAGCCCGCCACCCGCCCGCGCAGTGCCTCCATCAGCTCCAGACTTTGACTTAGCGAATAACTTCGCGCCTGCCCATCGCTCATTGCGGCGTAACGATCCAAATAAGCATGCAACCCGCGCAGGTCGCGGATGCGTTCCTTGAGATAGCGCGCCATCGCCGCCCCTTTGATGGGCAGTATTCCCATTACGATACGCAGGGGCAGGCCGCGCACGGCATCCAGAAAATTCATCGCCCGCTCCACATCGAACACCGGCTGGGTAATCGCAAAGCGAGCGCCCGCCGCCACTTTGCGCTCCAGCAATTCCAATTCCCGCTCCCAGTTCTTTCGATTGGGATTGACGACCGCGCCCGCCAACAGAGCCGGCGCCCGCTGTAGCAGCGTCTTGCCCTCACCGGTGTCGCCCCGATTAAGCGCCTCGATCACGCCCAGCAAGCCAACACCGTCCACCTCGTGCACACCGCAAAACTCGCCGGCGCCGCGCCTGTCGCCGCTCAACGCCACCACTGCGTCGACGCCCAGGGCCGCCGCTCCAAGAAGATCGGCTTTGAGCGCAAGCAGGTTGCGATCGCGACAGGTCATGTTGAGCACCACCGGCATGCCGAGCCGATGCTTGATCATCGCGGCGAATGCCAAGGCGGACATTTTCACCAGAGCGAGCGCGTTGTCGGTCAGATTGATGGCGCTGACCAGGCCGCGCAAATCGCCCAGGCGCTCGAGCATGGGCGCGCTCACGATCCCGCGCGGCGGCGAGACCTCGATCCACAAGGCAGGAAATTTCAGTGCCACCTCGCGCTCCTCTTCAACCCGCGGCGCCAGCCATCGCCTGCTCGCGCTCGATAAGCTGCTCCACGTCGGCCGGCGCCAGGGCAAAATAGCGGGCTTGCGGATGGTGCAGAACCATGGCGCTGACCGAACCCTCGGGCTCCATCATGAAGCCTTCGGTCAGCCGAACGCCGATAGTAGCTTCGGGCTCCAACAGGGCGAATAACAAAGCCTGGTCTTCCAAACGCGGACAGGCGGGATAGCCAAAGGAGTAGCGCTTGCCCCGGTACCGGGCCTGGAAGAGATCGGTTTTGCTGAACTCCGGCGGGTCGGCAAAACCCCACCATTGGCGCAGCTTGCGATGAAGAATTTCGGCGAAAGCCTCAGCACTTTCTAGCGCCAGTACCTGCAGGATGTGCGAGCGAAGATATTCGCCCTCGGCCTTCCATCGCTCGGCCAGCGCTCGTACACCCGGCCCCACCGTGGTCACGAACAGCGCCACATAGTCGTCGCGCGGACCGACAAAATCAGCCAGGCACAAGCCGGGAGGTTGGCTCTGACGGCCGAAGCTGAACTCCCCCAGCACGCGCCCGCCGTCGCGATGATGCAGCAGCAGACGGCAACCCTCGCTGTGGGCTGGGAAAAATTGAAAGACCGCGGCGGCCCGGATCTGTTCGTGAGCAACCATCAGATCCTGCACCTCTTCGACTCGCTCGCGCAGGCGCCGGGCCTTGGGATCGCCTGCCGCCAGGGCGCGCGGCGCGTCACGCAGCCCCAGATGGCGGGTGTAGAGCATGACCGGATTGATGTATTCGAAGATCTCGCGCAAATCGTAATCGGTCAGCACGTGGCGCACGAGATCGGGCGGCACCGGCGCGGGCTGATGCGTCACAGGCGAGGGTTCGCGGGCAGGGGTCACCGCGCCAGACAGCATTGGACGCGCCTGCGCCAGCATCTGTTCGCTTTCGCGCCGCAGCCGCTGGGCCAACTGGGCGCGCCGCGCCGGATCCATTAGCTGGTGGGCCAAATCCAGACCGTTCATCGCATCGTTGGCGTAAACTACCAAGCCCTCGTATTCGGGTGCGATACGGGTACGGGTAAAGCGCGCTGACAGCGCCGCGCCGCCCACCAGCATCGGGCAATCGATCCCCGCCGCGCGCAGATCCTGAGCCGTAGCCACCATCATCTGGGCGGACTTAACCAGCAATCCGGAAAGTCCGATCATGTCGGGTTGGTAAATGCGGCAGGCCTCGATCAGGGTCTCGGGTGCGACCTTGATTCCCAGGTTGATCACCCGATAACCGTTATTGCTCAGGATGATCTCGACCAGGTTCTTGCCGATGTCGTGAACGTCACCCTTGACCGTGGCCAACACGATCGAGCCACGCCCCGCGCTCTGGCTTTTTTCCATGTGAGGTTCCAGGTAGGAGACGGCGGCCTTCATCGCTTCGGCCGATTGCAGGACTTCGGCGACGATCATCTGGTTGGCGTTAAACAACCGCCCCACCTCGTCCATTCCGCGCATCAAGGGGCCGTTGATGATCTCCAGCGGCGAGCTGGTCTTGAGCGCCTGAGCGAGGTCGCCGAACAGTCCCTCGCGGCTGCCCTCCAGAATGTAGCGCGCCAAGCGCTCTTCCAGTGGCAGTGCGGCGGATGCTTCGGGCTGGCAGCTGCGCACGGCACGAAAATGGGCAGCAAAAGCACCAATCGGATCATCGCCGCGCCACCACAACAGATCCTCGGCCAGCCCCCGTTCCTGCGCCGAAATCGAGGAGTAGCGCACCAGTTTTTCCGCATTGAGAATCGCCATGTCCAGCCCGGCTTGCACGCAATGGTAGAGCATCACCGAGTTGAGCACTTCGCGGCCGGCCTCGGGCAAGCCGAAGGAGACGTTGGAAATCCCCAGGATCGTCTTGCATTGGGGTAGTGCGGCCTTGAGCGCCCGAATACCCTCGATGGTTTCGATCGCCGAACCAACATAGTTTCGATCGCCGGTGCCAACCGGAAAGACCAGTGGATCGAAAATGATGTCCTCGGGTGCGATCCCATGCTCGCCGGTAAGCAGGGCGAATGCGCGCCGTGCGATTGCCAACTTGCGCGCGCTGGTGATTGCCTGTGCCTGCTGTGGATCTTCGTCGATACAGCCCACCACCAGCGCCGCGCCCCAGCGGCGGGCCAGTTCCACGATCTTGAGCAGCCGGGGGCCACGCGCGCCGTCTTCCAGATTGATTGAATTGATAATCGCTTTGCCCTGCAGGCGCTTGAGCCCCTGCTCGATCGCGCCCGGATCGGTGGAGTCCAGCATCACCGGAACCTTGATCTTCTTGACCAGAACCTCCAGAAACTGGCCCAAATCGCTGCTTTCGTTGCGGTCGGGGTCCTGCAGACAGACGTCCAGTACGTGAGCACCACCGCGCGCCTGCGCCCGTCCGACTTCCGCCGCCGCATCCCATTGCATCCGCGCGATCAGGCGTTTGAAGCGCCGACTACCCAGCACGTTAGTCCGCTCGCCGACAATCACCGGCCGGGTCTGCTCGTCGATCACCAGCGCTTCCAAGCCGCTGACGGCGCTGCGTCGAGTCCGTATCGGCTCGCGCGGGCAGGCGCGGCGCGCCGCCTGTGCCACCAAGCGGATATGATCGGGAGTGGTGCCGCAGCATCCGCCCGCCAGATTGAGCCAGCCTGCGGCCATAAAGCGTTCCAACTTGCTGGCCAGTAACTGCGGCGTTTCGTGATAGCAACCGTCCTCGTCGGGCAGGCCGGCATTGGGCACGCACGCTACGGGAAAGCGCGAAATCGATGCCAAGGTGCGCAGATGGTCTGTCATGAAATCGGCGCCGGTTGCGCAGTTGAGCCCTATCCAGAGCAGATCCCGATGAGCCAGGGCGACGTAAAAGGCTTCGATATCCTGTCCAGCCAGTAGTGTTCCGGTGGTCTCGATCGTCCCTTGCACCGCAATTCCGACCTCAACCCCCATCCTGGCCATCGCCCGCTCGATTCCCAGCAACCCCGCCTTGACGTTGAGGGTGTCCTGCACGGTCTCCAGCAAAAGCACATCCACGCCGCCTTCGATCAGCCCTTCGGCCTGTTCCTGGTAGGCCGCTGCCAGTTCGTCCAGGCCAATGCCACCGGTGACCGAAATGGTCTTGGTGGTGGGTCCCATCGCGCCCGCCACGAAGCGCGGCCACTGCGGGGTACTGAAGGCGTCGGCCGCCTGACGGGCCAGCGCGGCGGCCGCGCGATTGAGCTCGCGCGCCTGATGCTGCAGGCCAAATTCGGCCAGTACTATGGCGTTGGAGCCAAAACTATCGGTTTCGATCAGGTCGGCGCCCGCTTCTAGAAAGGCTCGATGCAGGCCGCCGATGGTTTCGGGTTGAGTCAGCACCAGGATCTCGTTGCACCCCTCGCGCGCCGCACCGCCAAAGTGCTCCGGCCCAAGGCCCCAACTTTGGATCGAGGTGCCGAGAGCGCCGTCTATAACAAGAATACGATCCGTCAGACATTGCCGTAACAGGTCACTTTTTGAATGAATCTTGCTCATAAGTCCGGTAAGACGCTTAACAATCTAGCTTTACTCGAGTTAACGGAAATAGATTGCTTTGGTCAAGGCGCAATCGTTGCGAATATCATGTCAAACGTGCTAGCTTCAGCAATCTGTTGGGGAAAAAACGGCTTGATGGGGTGATTTATGCTAGCTCGTGGCCTTGACGAAATCGATCGCAACATCCTGCGCCAGCTTCAAAAGGATGCCGCTATCCCCAATATCACGCTCGCCCGCCGCGTCGGCCTGTCACCCTCGCCCTGCCTGCGTCGGGTCCAGCAGCTTGAAGAAGCGGGGGTCGTGCGCAATCGCGTTACTCTGCTCGATCCCACCGCGGTGGGGTTGGGGATGAACGTCTTTATTCAGGTCGAGCTGGAAAAGCAGACCGAACGCACCCTGCGTACCTTCGAGAAGGCGGTTATTGAAAACCCGCAGGTGATGGAATGCTACCTAATGACCGGCGAAGCCGACTATCTGTTACGGGTAGCGCTGGCCGACATGGAAGCCTTCGAGCGCTTCGTGGTCGGCTTCTTGACCCGAATTCCGGGAGTGGCCCGGGTGCGTTCCAGCTTCACCATGAAACAGGTCAAATATACCACCGAGCTACCGATCTGATCCGCCCTGATGCGAGAGTTCCAAGGCGCTTTGTCAGCTCGCTGCCCATTTTGTGCCTGCTAGGGTCGGCGAGCTATAGCAAAAGCGATGCCCCCGCGGCAGAATCGCGCCTACCGGCGCCGCTCGCTCGTAGAGAGGTCACATAAGGAGGGGTCGATGAAGCGGTTTGTCTGTATGCTGATTCCGAATGTGCTCGGTACCATCGTAATTTTCGCTGGCTTCGCGCTGAATGCGCACGCCCAGCACGTGGGCATCGGCGCGATGGCATTCGCGCAGGTTTTCGGCCGCGCACGCGGCGGCAATCTGGCTCCTTGTCGCGAGATCTACGACCCCTATCCGGAGTTCAACGGGATCGGTCTAGACCCTGCCCACAACTTGGCGGCGATGAGCGACACCAATCTCAAAAGTCTGTTGGTTTATTCAATGAACGCGGGCGGCGCCGACGATGCGGCACTCACCCCCCATCTGCAGCAAATCAAGGGGCCCGACACCTATATCTCCTACGCCGCGGGAGTGGCCTTCGACCCCGTGCGCCACGAGCTGTGCGTGACGGAGAACGATATAGGCGACGACGTCGCCTGTTTCCCATACGGGGCTAACGGAAATTCCCAAGCTCAGGTGCTGGCGGTTCCACACGGCGCATACGGCCTGGCCTTCAGCCAACGGCTCAAGCAGATGGCGGTGGCGGTCGAACATAACGAGCAAATTATTTTCTATCGCACCGGAGCCACCGGCGCGCAACTGCCATTGCGCGCCATTCGTGGCCCACATACCGGGATGGCCGACCCTCACGGGCTTTACTGGGACGAAATCAACCATGAAATCGCCACGGTAAACCATGGCAACTGGTCACAGGCTTACTGGGATCTCGATTATCCGGGCGGCGGCCACTATCAACCTCCCTCGATTACGATTTTCGCCGAGGACGCCAAAGGCGACGCCGCCCCTCTGCGCACGATTCAGGGCGCGCGCACCCAGCTCGATTGGCCCACCGGGATCGCCGTCGACACGCGCCATAACGAGATTGCGGTGGCCAACACTGCCGGCGGCTCGATTCTGATCTTCTCCCGCACCGCCCGCGGCAACGTTGCTCCTGTGCGCGTAATTAAGGGTCCGCGCACCGGAGTGACGATTCCCATGGGGGTGGCCTTTGATCCGATGCACGACCAGTTGTGGGTGGCCAATTTCGGCCATACCGCGTTGGTTTTCGACCGGCTGGCTCAGGGCGATACGCCCCCGCTGCGAGTAATTCGCAACGCGCCGGCGGGCACGCCGATGGCGGGTTTCGGCAATCCTTTCACGATCGCCTACGATTCCAAGCGCGACGAACTAATCGTTCCCAATTGAGTGACCGATCCCAGGATCGGGGCCTTTGCCAGGCTGGCAAGCGGCAACGTCGAACCCAAGCGCACGATTTACGGTAACGTCAGCAAGCTCACTCGCGTAGCCCACGGTATCGCTTACGATGCCGGGCGCGACGAAATCTGGGCCAGCGAGCCGCTGGCCAGCTCAGTGGTCGCTTTCGCGGCCGGAACCGCCGGTGAAGTCCCGCCCTTGCGCGTGATTCAGGGCCCCAAGACCCAGATCCATCAGCCCTGGGGGCTGCAGGTCGACGATCTCCATCACGAACTAGTGGTCGCGGATCACGCCACCAGCAGCATTTTGGTCTTCCCCTGGGACGCCAACGGCAACGTCGCTCCCCTGCGCGTCATTGGCGGACCGCGCACTCGGATGCGGGCACTGGCCGATGTCGCCGTCGATCCGCGCCGCAACCTGCTGGTCGCGGTGACCTATTCGCAAAACCTGCCCGGCGGGGGAGAGACCGGGCCCTTGACCGCCAAATTCGAACAGGCCGAGACGGCCCAGCCCGGCGGCATCTTTATCTTCGATCGCACGGCCAACGGCAACGTGCCGCCCAAGGCGCTGATCGCAGGTCCCCATACTGGTATAGGCACGCCTTCGGGCGTGCAGCTCTGGGGCGGGCGGATTTACGCGGTGGTCGGCAACGCCGGTCACGAGGACCCCTATGTGCTGGCCGGCGACTTGCCACGCAAGGGCTGCATGGGGCCACCTCCACCCTCGCTCACCGGCGGCAGCCCCAATGCCTTCATCGGGGTGTGGAAGATTACCGACAACGGCGACGTGGGACCAATGTACGTTATTCACGGGCCGGCCTCACAGATGGTGGCTCCGGTTGGCATTGCGCTCAACCCGCGCGCGGGCGAGCTCTATGTCACCGACGGCGGGGTGGGCGCGACCTTTACCTTTCTGGCCCCGCAATTCTTCTAAACCGGGCAGTGCTTTGCTGTCGCGCCGCGGCTTTGTAGGCTAGAACGATGGACAGCGGCGCACTGCAAGCTCATGTCGGGCGGCTGTGGCAGGACTCGATCCTGCCCGAGCTGATTCAGTACATTCGCATTCCGAACCAATCACCGGCTTTCGACCCCGATTGGCAAAGCAATGGCCATATGGATCGTGCGATCGCGCTCTACGAGCGCTGGGCCCGTGGATGCGGCTTGCGCGCGACGACAGTGGAGGTCGTGCGCCAGCCCGGCCGCACTCCCCTGCTATATATTGAGGTGGACGGCGCGGGCCAGGAATGCATCCTGCTCTACGGCCATCTCGACAAGCAGCCCGCGATGGGCGACTGGCGCACCGGCTTGGACCCTTGGCAGCCGGTGCTGGAAGGTCAGCGACTGTACGGCCGCGGCGGCGCCGATGACGGCTACGCGATGTTCGCCGCGCTGGCGGCGCTCAGCGCGCTGCAGGCCCAGGGCGTAGCACACTCGCGCTGCGTGATCCTGATCGAAGCCTGCGAGGAAAGCGGTAGCCTCGATCTCCCCGAATATGTCGCCCATCTGGCTCCACGGATCGGACCGGTAGGCTTGGTTATCGCGCTGGACTCGGGTTGCGCCGATTATCAACGGCTGTGGTGCACTACCTCACTGCGCGGAATAGCGGGTGGCACGTTGCGGGTGGCAATGCTCGACGAAGGAGTGCATTCAGGCAACGCCGGAGGCGTGGTCGCCGATACCTTTCGAATCGCGCGTATGCTTTTAAGCCGGGTGGAGGATGAACGCAGCGGCACCATCGCAGCCCCCTTCAACGCACCTATCCCGGAGGTACGTATCGGGCAAGCGCAGGCGGCGGCGGCAATCCTGGGCGACGCGCTCTGGCAAGCTTTCCCTTTTTTGCCGGGCGCACGCCCGCTCAGCTACGGCCACGAACTAGTCCTGGATCGCACCTGGCGGCCGGCGCTGGCGGTGATCGGCGCCGAGGGCTTACCTTCCCTGGCGCAGGCGGGCAACGTCCTGCGCCCAGCCACCGCGCTGAAGCTTTCGCTGCGACTGCCCCCCTCGCTCAACGGTGCCCAGGCAGTGCAGGAACTCAAGCGCATCCTGGAAGCGGATCCGCCGTTTGGGGCCACGGTCAGCTTCGAGCCCAACTGGGGCGCAAGCGGTTGGGATGCCCCGCCGACCGCGCCGTGGCTGGAGCAGGCCTTGGCGCGAGCTTCTCTGACCTATTTCGGCGCCACGCCGGCCGCCGTGGGCGAAGGCGGCACCATCCCGTTCATGGCGATGTTGGGGGAGCGCTTTCCCCAGGCCCAATTCTTGATTACCGGCGTGCTGGGACCTGGCTCCAATGCCCACGGACCCAATGAATTTCTCGACCTGCCCACGGCGCGCAAGCTGACCTGTTGCGTGGCGGAGGTGATCGCCGCATATCATCGGCGCTGACCTTTGGGCCCTTAGTGCGGTGCGCGCCAGCCCTTGAAAAACAGTATCAGAGCTGAGGAATTTGTGATTACCCCCAGGGGTTCGTATTCTTCTCACCCGCTCTTTTGCGGGAGGGGGAACAGCGCGATGGCGGCGCGCTTCTTCCAGCCAGCGTGACGCGCGGGCGAGGCGGCGCCCGCCGCGCGGCGTCCAATCATTTTCGCTCTGTACTAATTGGAGGGGCGACGCGGATCCCATATTTATACAATTTGTAGGACAGATCGCTGCGAGTGATACCCAGGCGGCGAGCGGCAGCGGCTTGCGCCCCACCGGTAGTCTTGAGCGCGCGCTCGATCAGGGCGCGCTCCAACTCGTTCAGCAACCCGCGCAACTCTATCGGATCGGGGATTAGTTGAGCGATTTGCTCGGGCAGCATTAGCGCGGCCTGGCCTTGGCCGCGCTCGGCCGGAACTGGAAAACTTTCCGCCGCGATCTCCGCGCCGGTAGAGAGAATATAGGCGCGTTCGATAAGATTGCGCAGCTCGCGGACATTGCCGGGGAAGTCGTAGTTCATCAGCACCCGCATCGCCTCAGCGCTGATTCGCCGCGGTGCCATCTTGAGTTCGCGCGCGGCGTGAGCCAAAAACAACTCGCACAGGTCGGGAATATCTTCGCGCCGTTGGCGCAGCGGCGGGATATGCAGCGGCACCACGACCAAACGATAGTACAGATCTTCCCGAAACAGGCCGCTGCGCACGCGCTCGGCTAAGTCGCGATTGGTGGCCACCACCAGCCGTACATCGACCTTGCGGGGTCGGGTCGAACCCAGGCGGGTGACCTGGCTGTCGGTCAAGACCCGCAGCAACCGGCCCTGGGCGGCCAGCGACATGTCGCCCGCCTCGTCCAAAAACAAAGTGCCCTCATGGGCAGCCTCGAACAACCCTCCGCGCGCGCGGTCGGCGCCGGTAAAGGCGCCCCGTTCATGGCCGAACAGCTCGCTCTCCAGCAAGCTCTCGGGAAAAGCTGCGCAATTGACCGCGATAAAGGGCTTGGCCTCGCGCTCGCTGCGCCGATGAATTTCGCGAGCTACCAACTCTTTGCCGGTGCCGGTCTCGCCGCTGATGAACACGGTGGCGTTGGTGGCTGCCACCCGGGCAATCTTGACCCGCAACTCGCGCAAGGCGGGAGAGTTGCCGCGAATCTCGGAACTGCCCTCCAGGCGCACCACGGTGTCGCGCAACCGTTCGTTTTCGCGCAACAGTGCGGTGCGCTCGATCGCGCGCCGCACCGCGGCCAGCAGGACTTCGGGCAAAAAGGGCTTGGTAATGAAATCGAACGCCCCCCGGCGCATGCTCTCTACCGCCAATTCCACGGTGGCGAAGGCGGTCAGAAAAACCACCGACACTGCGGGCGCCAGCTCCCGCGCGCTGGCCAACACTTCGAGCCCTTGGCCGTCGCGCATTTTTTGATCGGTGATGACGGCATCCAGGGTTTCCTCGCTCAGTGCCTGACGGGCCTGCCCCACGCCTTCGGCTTCCACCACCTGGTATCCATCCTGGCGCAGGTTGGAGGCCAGGATACGCCGCATGTTGGGCTCGTCGTCGACCACCAGGATTTTGCTCATGGGCGGCTCGTGCCGTTGGCGGCGCGCTGCGGCAACTCCAGCGCGAAAGTGACTTGGCCGGGTTCGTTGCAGGTGAGTCTGAGATCGCCACCGTGAGCCCGGGCGATGTTTCGCGCGATTGCCAGTCCTAGCCCACTTCCCGAGGATTTGGTGGTGAAGAAGGGCTCGAAGATGCGGGCGGTGGTGGCCGGAGCGATAGGCCCGCCACTGTCGCTGACCTCCAACCGCAATATCCCGCCGCCATTGCGTGCCGCCAGAATCACCGGTGCTCCCGGCGCGCCAGCCTCCAAGGCGTTAAGCACCAGGTTGAGCAGGGCTTGCTGGATCTGGCCCAAGTCGAAGCATCCCTCCAGTGCCGACTCGGCGTTAACCACAATCTTAGCCCCGCGCTCGGCTGCATAGGCAGCCGCCACGGTGGCCACGTAGCCCAGCAGATCGGCAACATTGGCCGGACCGCTCTGCGCCACCCGCGGTCGAGCGTAGGCCAGGAAATCGCTGGTCAGGCGCTCCAGCCGGGCAGCTTCGTTAGCTGCGATAGAAAACATCTGGTCGCGATCCTCGTGCCCGGGAGCAAGGCGCGCCGCGGTCGCCAGGGAGCTCGAGATCATCGCCACCGGATTGCGGATCTCGTGCGCGATCGCGCTGGAGAGCCGGCCCACCGCCGCCAATTTTTCTTCGGCTAGCAGCCGCTCGCGGGTTTCCTCCAGCTCCTTGAGGTTGCCACGCAATTGACGTTCGCGCTGACGCAAATGGTTGACCAACAGCCAAACGATAACCCCCATCAATGTATGAATCAGCGAAGAGGCGCCGGCCTCGATGTATTCGTCGGCATCCAAGGTATAAATCGAAAAAAAGGTAAAGAAGTTGGCTATCAGAATGACTGCGATGGTTGAATACAAATCCAGGGTGAAAGCGGCTTCGAGCACCGGCAAAACCATCAAGATGTAATATTGATTGTCCTGCCCGCGCGTCAGCGTTGAGAGGATTGCGACCAGCCCGCTGTTAAGCAGCACCGACGCCCACACCATCGCAATCAAGATCCGAGGCCTGGATAACTGCGGCGGTAACGCCAGCACCAGGAGCAGTATCGCCTGCACGGCAAAGCCCGCGCCCAGCGTAAAGAAGACTGCCAGATTGGTAACCCCGGAAGCGAATGCAAAACCGAGCTTGATCGCGGTATAGACTACGATAAGACCCAAATTGAGCGCGGCAAAGACTAGAATCTGGCGTCGCAACGAATCGGGAGGGAACGCGCCCTGAATACTGGCGCCCGTCTGGGCAGGAATGGGTGTATGGACACTCATTAGGCGAAATTGTGGCTGCCTTGCCCGATGGTTTCAACTGCTTATGAACAAGACCACCGGTCGAGTCGTAAAACGTTTTAAACCAAAGCTTTTTTGGCTCTTGGCATTTGAGCGCTCGATCCAACAGCCGCGGTGCAAATTTTCGGACGTTAGTCAAAACTTTAAAACGCCGATAAGGTGAATGCGCGCGCCATCGCGACCTGGAGGCTGGCAAGGATTTTGCGCAACTTCGCGGTCGATCAAGTCTCGCGAGACGGCGGATCTGCCTGACTTGCGGTAGAGGGTAGGTGCGAATCAATATAGCAAGCATGAGATCGCAAAATTTTTGTGGGAACGTGAGTCAGCGCGAAGCGATGGGGTTGAAAGCCGCGCGATTTCTGCTTCAGCGGAGCGGACCAAAACGGACGGCGCTCGTGCACTATTTAATTGCCCCTGGGCTTTGAATGAGTTGGTCAGGGTCCGTTAAGGCGAAGCTCGAGCAAGAGCGGCAGGAGGGCGCGGGCGCGGGCGATTACGCCGCCCACGTCAATCCGCAATGGGTGCGGCTGCTCGACGCCCTGGGCATGAATGTGCGCTACCTGCGATGCCGCGGCGCGGAGCTGGAATGCGCCGACGGCCGCCGCGTCCTGGATTTCCTTTCCGGCTATGGAGTGCACAATGCCGGCCACAACCATCCGCGAATTGTCGCCGCGCTGCGGACCGAACTGGCCGCCGAAGGGCCGGCGATGCTGCAAAGCCATGTTCCCGAATTGGCCGCGGCGTTGGCGGCACGGCTGTGTCAACGCGCCGCCGGGCGGGTCAATAAGGTCTTTTTCTGCAGCTCGGGTAGCGAGGGCATCGAAGCAGCGCTGAAATTCGCCCGAGCTTGTACCGGCCGCACGGGTATTCTTTACGCTCACAAGGCTTTTCACGGCCTGACCTACGGTGCGCTTTCGCTGATGTCCGATCCATTCTGGAACGCCGGCTTCGGTCCGCTGCTCCCGGGTGCCCTCGCGCTACCCTTCGGCGACCTCCCCCAATTGGCTCACCAGCTCGCCACTAAGGCCTTCGCCGCCCTGGTCCTGGAGCCGATTCAAGGCGAAGGTGGGGTGGTCTTACCGCCCCAGGATTACCTGATCCGCGCGCAGGAACTGTGCCGGCGCTATGGCACCCTATTGATCTTGGACGAGGTTCAAACCGGACTATATCGAACCGGTCCATTCCTGGCCGCCCATCACTTTGGCGTCGAACCCGATATGGTGGTGCTGGCCAAGGCGCTCAGCGGCGGCTTGGTGCCTTCGGCCGCAGTGCTGATGAGCGAGCTAGTTTACAAACGCGTGTACAGCTCGCTGCAACGCGCTCTGATTCATACTTCGACCTACAGCGAAAACGCACTGGCCATGAGGGCAGGGCTGGCCACGCTGGAAGTGCTGGAGGACGAGCAGGCGGGTGCACGCGCGCTGCAATTGGGTGAGCAGTTGCGCGCGCAGCTGCGCCAGCGCTTGGCGGGCTTCGAGATGGTGGGTGAGGTACGCGGCCTGGGGCTGATGAACGCGGTCGAATTTCGCCCGCCCCGGCGCCTGCGCCTGCGGGTACCGTTCGAGGCCTTCCGGCGGATTCATCCCGCCATGTTTGGCCAGGTGTTGGTGATGCGCATGTTTCGCGAACACGACATTTTATGCCAGATATGTGGTAACAATTTCATGGCCCTGAAAGTCCTGCCACCCTTGACGATTGAGCCCCGCCAGATGGAGCGCTTTGTCGCGGCGCTCGGCAATGTGGTCGAGCTGATGCACTCGCGAGCCAGCTACTGGAGCGAAGCCTTGGCGATGGCAGGGCGGGTGACAAATATCCTATAGGATAGAAGTTGGCTGGGGCAGCCCGAACGCCTCCGCTCGCCAGCGTCGTGGCCACGCGACGGGCTGGGGGCTGGATTACGTTCAACCGCTTGTAACCAAGCACGCCGCGCATGCGCGGGTGACGGAAATTTGCCATGACCATTGCCAGTGTCGCCAGTGCCCTGCCCCGTAATCGCTACGATCAAGAGACCATCACCGCCGCGCTACAAAATCATTGGGCCGGCCGGCTGGCGCGCCCTCAATTGCTGGAGCGCGTACATTCGCGCGCCGGCGTGGCCACCCGTTATCTGGCCTTTCCGATGGAGCGGTACGCGCGCTTCGGATCGTGGGGCGAAACCAACGCCGCCTGGTTCGAGGCGGCTCAGGAATTGGGCGAGCGCGCCCTCAGCCTGGCGTTGGAGCGCGCCGGCCTGGCCGTAAGCCAGCTTGACGCGCTGATCGTGGTCTCGGTCACCGGCATCGCTAGTCCCTCGCTGGATGCGCGTCTGATCAATCGGATGGGCCTGCGCTCCGACCTCAAACGCACTCCCATCTTCGGGCTGGGCTGTGTCGGCGGTGCCGTGGGCCTGACTCGCGCCGCCGATTATGTCCGTGCCTATCCCGGGCAAGTGGCCGCCTTGCTGGCGGTGGAAACCTGCTCGCTGGCAATTCAACGCGAGGATTTCTCCAACACCAACCTGGTCGCTACCGCCTTGTTCGGTGATGGCGCCGGGGTTGCGCTGCTCACTGGCGAGGACCGCGCCGCGCATGGCCCCCGCGTCCTGGATTGCCATTCGGTGTTTTACCCCAACACCGAGGAGATCATGGGCTGGAACATTTCCGAACACGGCTTCGGAATCGTGCTGTCTCCCGCCCTGCCCGATCTCGTTCGCGGCCGCCTGCGCACCGATGTCGATCGCTTCCTTAACCGCCATTCGCTCAAACGTGCCGATATTGGCAACTGGTTGATTCACACCGGAGGCCCCAAGGTGCTTGACGCAATGGCTGATGCGCTGGAGCTGCGTTCGGATGCGATGGAGGTATCGTGGGACTGCCTGCGGCGCTTTGGCAACCTGTCCTCGGCCTCGGTTTTGCTTGTGTTGGAGGAGGTGATGCTCAACCGGCGCCCGCCCGCGGGCACGCTTAGCCTGCTACTAGCGCTGGGCCCAGGCTTTAGTTCGGAAATTATCTTGCTGCAGTGGTGAAAGGATACCGAGAATTTGACAGGGCTTGA
>DATGLK010000014.1 GCA_035294265.1 Candidatus Binataceae bacterium | reverse complement strand
GCAGTGCCGCGAATAGATCGGTAATTGCCGAGTCGCACGCCAGCAGCATCCGTACTCCGCCCTTGTCCAACAGATAGCTGTTGTAGCCGAGGTCCTCACCCCACGGCCATCGACGCCCCCAATGGCGCGCGCCTATCGCAGTGATGGTCAGCCCGCGCACCTGCGTGTGCTGGCCCCAGCGCAGTGGCCGCACGTCGCTGAAGCCCAGCGGCGCGATCAGACTGGCGCAGCCCGGGCATGAGATCACCACCGCGCTTTTGGGTAGCGCGCGCAGCGAAGGCAGATCGAGATGGTCCATGTGGGCATGGGTGATTAGAATCAAGTCCACGGGACCGATCTGGTTGGGTGCCAGCGGCGCGGGGGTTTGGCGCTTGGGACCCAGGGTAAAAAGATCATCCACCGCCAAGCCGACATGGCGGTAAAACGTTGGATCGCTGATAGTGTGCACGCCCAGGTAATTCATCAACAGCGTGGCGTGACCCAGCCAAGCGATAGTTAAGGCGTCATCGGGCCAAGATACGGGCGGCATCTGGCGTAGCTGCGGGCTGATTTGAAAAGCCGACGCTGCCATCCGCGCATTGGTGATTATCGCGGCGGCGGCTCCGGCCGCGATCACCGCGGCCAACGTCACCATACGCCGGCGGTGCCCTCGCGCATTCAGGTTAGCGAGCGTTGGGGAAGCACGGCAGTTTTTTGACCAAGGCATAGCGATAGGAGCGATTGTACAGACTAAAGGTGCCGGCCGCGGGTTCAAACGATCCCACCAGGCTGGTCATCAGGTTATTGTCGGCGATGGTATCGGCCTGGACCGGAGCGTAAACCAAAAACATGCGCTTTTCGGGGTCGACCGGGTCGGATAGGGGAGGACTGAAGGTCAAAGCATTCAGCCCGATCGCGCTGCCATTTACCACCGGCATCCACTCGCCGCGCGAACCGGATTGCGACAGCGCCCATGGCGTCAGTTCGGCGCCTTGCAGAGCCAGCACCAGGGGCGGGGCGCTGGCTAATTGATCGCAGCGAGCCGCCTGATCCTCAGGATCCTCCGTTACCTTGTCCTCGCCTTCGATCGCGGTGGCGCCCACCACACCGCCCGCTACCACGGTTTGCACTCCCATGCCGGCGGCGGCGGAAACAATGCTACCGGCGGCACATCCCCCAAGCGGCAGGAGTAAGGCCAGGTAAAGCGCCATGCGAGCGGTGGCACACGACCACTCCACTAAAAATGTTATCTTCAAAATCTGCTTCCGTTGCTCAATTGGCTACCGGCATACGGTTGCCGTCCTTCCATGCCAGAATCAATGAAGAGTTGAAGGGTGGCGCAGGCAATCGTCGCCATTCCAACTTGCCAAAACCAGCCTGGCGCACCCAAGCCTCGATTTCCTTGAAGCTATAATCGCGTCCCCGCGTTGCCAGCATCAGGTAGAGCGAGAACAGCGCGCCTGCGGCTGGCTCCAGCAGATCCTCGCTCATGACGTGGTCCTTGATAATCACTCGCCCACCCGGCGCCAAGCCGCGAAAGCAGCGCGCCATCAGGGCGCGATTAACCGCCTCATCCTCGCCATGCACGATGTTGGATAAAAAGATGGCGTCCACCGCTGCTGGCAATTCGTCGCGGCGGTAATCGAATTCCACCAGTTCAAGTCGCTGGCGTACCTCGGCGGGCTGCACGGTCAGTAATTGGCGGGCCACTTGCAGGCTGGCGGGCAGGTCCAGGATGGCGGCGCGCAAGGCCGGGTAGCGCGCGAGCAGCGCCAGCATGTAGGTGGCGGGGCCGCCGCCGATGTCGGCTATGGTATTGACGCCGGCCAGCTCCAGGTGTTCGGCCAGGTATTCGGCGTCGCCGCGCGCCCGCACCAGGGAATCCATTGCCAGAATAAAGCGGCGGGTTTCCTCTGGGTCGTTTTGGAACATGTCCGGGCGGCGCGCCGGGGCGCCCTGGCGTACGCATTCTTCCAAGCGAGTGAAGAGCGGAAAGATGAATTCGTCGAACTCAATCATGCCCCCGGCATAACGAGGCGAGGAACGGAGCAGAAAGCGGCGCGCGGCGGGGCTGAGGGCGAAATGGCCGGCCGACTTGTTCAAGACTCCCAGCGCTACCAAAGCGTTGGCCAAAAGCTCGGTTTCGCGCGCTACCGCGCCCAGTCGTCGGGCCAGCTCAGCCGCTTCTATCGGGCCATCGGCCAGGGCTTCGAACAGGCCCAGCTTGAGCGCTACCTGCAGTGCGCGTGCGCTAGCATGCGCGCCGGCCAAATCGAGTAAATGCGCCAGCTCCATATTATTGCTCGACGAAGTCCTGGGTGACGTAGCTGGTGCCGCCAGGGGTGCGGGCGATTCCGATTCCGGTGCGGTTGAAGCTGGGAGAAAGCATGTTTTTGCGATGGGGTGGGCTGTGCAGCCATCCCTGCACCGCGCGCTGAGCCAGCCCCTCGGAGTTGGGATAGGTCTCGGTGTAGATGTTTTCCCCCATCATCAGATAGTGGATTCCCGCAGCCGCGATGCGCTGTTCGGCGCTACCGTGGCCGGGACTATCGTGGGCGAAGTAGTCGTGCGTCGCCATGTCGCGACTGTGCGCGCGCGCTACCGCCGTCAAGGCCGCCATTGGAACCAGGGGGTTTAAGCCGTAGTTGGCGCGGGCCTGATTGACGTCGGCCAGGATGCGCTCTTCCGCCGCGCTCATCCCGCTAGCCGCTGCTGGCGCCGCGGCCAGAGGGGGTGCGGATTCCGGAGCGGGGCCCGGCGCCAAATGCGGGGCGCTGCCCGGAGCGCCAGGCGGGGCATTAGCGGGCGCAGGTGGAAAATAGACAACGCGGGCGGGGTGGAAACGAAAGACCATCGCGAAGCCGACCGCGAACATGACCACCACCATGGCCGCCGCTAGCTGATGTCGCCTTGCCCCGGTTCGCTTGTTTGGGCGCTGGGCAGCAGGGTGATTGCTTTTTGGGCGATAGCTTTTTGATGGTTGAGGCATGAGCGGATAAGATCGCTCCGTGCGGCCGGCGCACTTGCAGGTAATATAGGTGATTGTCGCGGGCGCATCAAAACCGCCCCGTCGTCCTCGTCCCGTATAGGAACAGGGGAGGTGGGCGCGATTCAAGGCGATTTGCTAGGATAGGATTCCGCAATGCTCCGAGACTCTCACCAGGCGCCGCGCCACCACTCATGGCTGTTAACCCTCCTGTTACTCGGTGTGGTGGGCGGGGCGAGGGTTTTTGCCGACCCGCCCAAGTTATCGCCCGCAAGTGTCGCTTCGGCGCATCCCGCCCCGGCCGCCGTGCGAACTTCCAATCCGCTGCCGCTGGGTTCGCTGGCCAATTCTCCCAGCCTCTACCTTCGCCAAAGCGCGAGCGCGGCCGTGCGCTGGCAGCCCTTTGACGACCAAAGTTTCGCGCTGGCACGCAAGCTGGATCGGCCGGTGCTGCTCGATATTGGCGCGACTTGGTGCCATTGGTGCCGGGTGATGGATTCCAAGACTTATTCCGATCCTGCGGTGGCGGCCGTGATCAACCAGGAGTTCGTGCCGATTCGGGTCGATCGCGATCTGCGCCCCGATATTGACAGCTACTACCAGCATGCGGCCGCTGACTTCGCTGGCGCGGGCGGATGGCCACTGACCTGCTTTACTCTGCCCGATGGCTCGCTTTTCGCGGCTTACGGCTACTTACCCGAGCATGAGCATGGATTGGGTTCGGGCGAGGGGCCGACGATGGCGGCGGTGCTCAAGCAGATCGCCGCGCAGTATAAAACTCAGCGCGCCAAGCTGGACAACGCCGCCAGTGCCCTCAAGCAAAGGATTGGCAAGGACGTGCCGCTCAAGGGCAAGGACAATGGCACCGCCCCGGTGGCGGAAATTTTAAGCGGCATCGCGAATGCTTACGATCGTTCCAACGGCGGTTTCAGCTTTGGCGGCGGGCCCAAGTTTTACGAGTTCCCCGCCCTGGAACTGGCTCTGGCCGAGGGCTTCTGGGGCCGGCAGGATTTCGCTCAGATGGCCTCCGTCAGCCTGGAGCGGATGGCGCGCGGGGGAGTTTACGATCAGTTGGGCGGCGGCTTTTTCCGCTATTCCATTGACCAGGCTTGGCTGGTGCCCCATTTCGAGAAGATGGCCTACGATCAAGCCCTGGCCGTGAAGGTTTACGCCCACGCCTATGAGCGTGATCCGCGCGCGCTTTACGCGCGGATAGCTCGCGGCACGCTCGATTACGTTCTTAACACGCTTTATGACCCAAGCCGAAAACTGTTTTATGGCGCCCAGGACGCCGACGCCTGGCCGGACGATGACGGCGCCTATTACACCTGGAAGGTGGAGGAAATTCGCAAACTGCTTTCTCCCGCGCAATATCGTGTCGCAGCGCTGGCGCTGGGGGTGGAATTTCAGCCGGCCCAGGCCGCCGACGGCGGCTTGGTGCTCCATCGTCCGCTGGCTCTGAGCCAAGTGGCTCAGAAGCTGAACCTCAGCTTGGAGGAGGCGCGCGGGTTATTGCGCCAAGCCAAGGACCAATTGCTCGCCGCACGTGGCCGCCGACCGGCACCCCAAGTCGATCCGGCTTTGCTCACCGACCGCAACGCCCTGATGGATGGCGCTTTTCTGGCCGCTGCCGAGACCTTCAAGCTGCCCCGCTTGCGTGAGATCGCTTTGGCCAACCTGGATTATCTCACCACCCACGCGCGCCTGGCCGACGGCAGCTATGGTCACGTGATTGACCAGCCGAGCGCGGTGCAGGGACTGGGTGCCGATCAAATTTATCTGCTCGATGCGCTTTTGGATGGCTACCAGGATTCGGGCCAGCCGCGCTATTTGAGCCAAGCCCGCGAGCTGGCGCAGGTGATCGCGCGCAATTTCGTTTCTAACGGCTTGGTCGTCAATCATGAACCTGAAAGTCAAGCGGCGGTTTTGGGTGATTGGCGAGGTGGAAGCGCGGCTTATTACGACGGCGAAACGCCTTCATTGCAAGGGGTGTTGGCACGCGATCTGGTAGTGCTCGGCGTGCTGTCGCGCGATCAGCAGGCCGTCGCCCTCGGCACGCGCTTGCTGGGCGACGTGCCCATCAGCGCTCGCGCCGGCATGATGTTGGCTACGGTCGGGCGCGCCTTGGCCGAGCGTGGCCATGGCGACGCCCTGGTTCAGGTCGCGGGGGGACCGGCCGACCCGCGCACGCAAAGCATGCTGGCGGCAGCCGAAGCGGTCTATCGTCCTGGCAAAATCTTGATGCCGATGGATGGCGCCACCGGCCCCCACGACCGTGGTACGGTCAGTGCCAGAGTCTGCGCCGGAACTTCCTGCTCCAGCTCGATGGACCAGACCAAGGAACTGGAAGACGCAATTCGCAATTTCGGGTTGTCCCCAGGTCGCTCCTGAAGGATTCGCTTGCGTTCGAGGCGTCAGTCAGTGGCATTTGATCGGGCTATCAGCTCGCGGAGGCACGGATGTACATACCTAAGGCCTTCGAGGTGACGGACAGCTCGACGCTGTACGAATTCATCGCGGCCTACAGTTTTGGAACACTCGTCACGGTGGTTGGCGAACAACCGCTTGCGACTCGTCTTCCCATGATCCTGGATCGCACATGCGGCCGGCACGGGACACTGCTCGGCCACCTCGCGCGCGCCAATCCGCAATGGCGCTCCTTCGACGGCGAGCGCCAAGGTCTGGTGATGTTCGATGGACCGCATGCCTACGTCTCGCCGAGCTGGTACGCGACTTCGCCCGCGGTTCCGACCTGGAACTATGCGACCGTGCACGTCCGTGGAATTCCCCGTCCGATCCATGACCCCGAACAGCTCTCCGCGCTGGTCGACCGCTTGGTCGGCTATTATGAAGCAGGGATGCCGCAGCCATGGCCGAATAGACTGCCGGCGGATTTCAAGGCGATGATGCTCAAGGAAATCGTTGGCTTTGCGATCGAAATCGACACAATAGAGGGCAAGTTCAAGATGGGTCAGAATCGGCCGGTGGAGGATCGAATCGGCACGGTCTTACGACTCGAAGTAAGCCCCGATCCGGCCGCTCGTGCACTGGCTAAACTCACGCGCAAGCACTTGGGCCTGGATGCGGCCAGCGTTTCGTCACCGCGGACGTCGGGTAAGTGACGCTATCTCTCAGATTCAGACTAATCACATAGCTGAACGATTGTAGAATATAGAAATGATGCAGGCGCGGCGTTTCGACGAAGGCTGCCGGCATTGTTTCCCTAAGCAATACATAGGCGGCTAATGGATGTAGCCGCGTTGGCGATAATACTTTAGCGCTCCAGGATGGAGCGGAATCACAGGGCTGTAGGCCACCAGCTTGGGATCGTAATACCAGGGGTCGCCATACAGGCGCAGCAAATCCTGATGCTGGTCCAGGGCTTTGGCGGCGTCATAGGCGAAAGAATCGGGCGCGTCGTCTCGGACGTAGATGTAATGCACCGAGCGCATCACGGTCGGGATTGGCCGATCGACCCCGCGCAGCAAGGCCAGCGGAATCGAGGCCCGCACATAGCCCGGCCGCTTTGCCATCCGGGCCAGCAGCCGCTGGTCGAATTGCAAATAAACCAGATTATGGAGCTGGCTTACTTCGTACCACATCCGTTGCTCAGGGGTGTTGACCAGCAGCCCGCCGCCCATGAAGACGTCGGCGCGGGCCCGTATTTCGCGTGGCGCGAAGGGATCGATGAAACCGCCCCCCTTGGCCTTCAGCCCGGCCTCGGTGATGCCGTAGTAGGCGAGCGCGTCCGCGGCCGGTCCCGCGGTCTCGGTCACCATCCAGGTTGGTCCGGGCCGTTCCTTGATTTGAGATAGTTCGGTGATGCCGGACTTTCTCGTCGCGGCGGCGATCAGGTAGTTAGGCTGCTGCAAGGCCGCGATGACGCGATAGTTGTGACGCGGTTTGTGGTCTTTGGCATATGGGCCCGTACCGTTCCAGGCCTCAAGCAGGTTGACCTCGCTTGTGGCACTGATGTCAGGTACCAGATGGGGAGGTGGCTCGATGTAAGCAGGATCGAGCGTGGGTCCCGCCGGCATCCGCGGAATGGTACGGTCCGCCATTTCACGCGGCCCGTAGGTGGACCAGCAAACCCAGCAGATAACGAAACGATAGCCCATCGGCTTCATCGCCGCCGCCATTACCGATGCCAGAACGCCCCACGGGCAGGCCTTGCAAGCGCCCGCGAAGACCGGTCGTTTGGTCGCGATACCATATTGGATCGGAGCCGAGGAGGCCGACGAGGCAACATCGCTGGCGGTTGCGGAGCTTGCGCTGCTCTGGTCGGCCAGGGCGGATCTCGCCGAGGGAGAGGCCAGTAGTAATGCGAGCAAGAGCCCGCCCAATGCGCCTGTAACAAGCTTTTGCACTGTTCCTCCCAAAGGCTGCCAGTCAATTGGCCGTTGCCGAAATCAAAGCTAACTGACCGTGCTTCCCGCCAAAAACATTTGCGATGCGAGACCCGGCAGGCTGGAACCGAGGTAGATAAGCCACCCCTTCGATGCGTCCAAGCGTGATCTCGGGTCTGGAAAGCGCGCTTTTTGCGCCGATGGCCTCCGATTTAAGCGGCGGCGGAGGCCTGCGTTCCAGGCTGGCGGTACTCCTTCAGCCGCGGCATCACCTCTTTGGCGAAGAGGGTCAGACTATCGAGTGTATCTTCGTGCGACATCCAACCCGCATGCCCCATCATCAGAAGGTTTCCCAGCCCGCCGCAGGACTCGCAAAAATCGACCACCTGGGCATAGACCTGATCGGGGGTGCCACAGAACATGATGCCGGCATCGATCAACTCCTGCACGCTGGCAGTAGCCATGCTGACGGTGCGGCCGTCCTTGGTGAAGCTGCGTGAGGGGGGCCGACCGGCATTTTTCATCAGGCGGACGTTGTCGTCGACCGACAAAAATCCTGGCGGATTGCGAAAGGGCGGATGGACGATGCCCGAGGTGCGAGGATAGGAGGCCACTTGCTCCCCCCGTCGGCGCGCTTCGGCCTCGGTGGCGGCCACCGCGACCAGCGCCAAGTAGCCAAAACGATCGGGACCGGCGGGTTTGCCCCAATGTTCCTGATAGGCCTGGCGATAGCTGTCATACAATCCGCGGGTGGCGTAGCCGGTGCCCAGGGTCGCCATCACATAGCCCAGGCGCGCCAATTCGCGAGCCTGGGCGGCGTTGCCGGTGGTGCTCCACACGGGCGGATGAGGCTGCTGATAAGGGCGCGGCCAGATGTTGACGTGGCGATAATGGAAATGCTCACCCTCCCAATTGAATGGTCCGTCGTGGGTGGTCATCGCCTTGATGATGAAATCGTGGGCCTCCCAAAAGCGCTCCATCAGCCATACTGGATTGGCATTGGAGACCGGTACTTCATAGGGCACGCCCTTGACGAAGCCCATCTCCAGCCGTCCACGCGAGATAACGTCGATAGTCGATAGCTCTTCGGCCGCGCGCAAAGGGTCGGGGCGATGGCCGATCGGATAGCCCAGCACCAGCAGGCGGGCGCGGCGGGTGATGCGGGAGAGCACCGCCAGCGTCACGATTACCGTGGAGGACATGCAGGTGGCGGTGCTGTGATGCTCGTTGACCATAATGTCGTAGCCCAACTCGTCGGCCACCTGCCATTCGTCGTAATAGCGATGGAACAGGTCGGCGGCGATTTTGGGGTCTAGCTTGCGGTTGGGCAGGATTACGCGCAGCGAGCCGTTGTGCTCGTTCCAGGCCGGTGGGTAGGGCTGTTCGGTAAACTGAAATACTCTCATCGCCGCTTCTCCAATTAAGCCGTGGGCCCCTTGCTAAGTGCGCTGCCTAGTAAATAACTGTGGAAGTGGAGTGCTTTCTGATCGCGAAAACCGGTACCGGCTTGACTCGCCCGGCAGACTTCGCTGCGCCAAGACTCGCCAAGCTGTCCGAGATTCTTCGATTTCGCTAGCTTCCGCGCGCTTCGCTCAGAATGACAAGTTGGTGGCTCGCTAGGTAAGTTATTTGCGAGACGAAACACTAGCGCGGACCCTAGCCGTGGACGAAGTTTAAAATCGTGCTGGCAAAGCTTTGCGGTTGCTCCAGATGAGGAAAATGGCCAGCACGCTCGATCAATGCAAAGCGGCTATCCGGAATTGACGCCGCGTAAGCTCGACCGTAATCGGCCGTCACCATCCGGTCGGCCTCGCCCCAGCATACCAAAGTTGGGACATCGATCCGATGCAGCCGGCGCTTGAGCTTGGGGTCATGCATGTAGGGCGACCATCCGTAGCGCGCACTAGCCTCGCGACTTCGCGCCATCGCCACCAGCTCAGCCTCCGCCATCGTGCCGACGTCACGCCGGGCAGCGGCCGGATCAAAATACAGCAACTCGGTCAGCTCGGCGTCGGTCAGGGCGAAAATATCTACAATATCACGCGTCTCGCGATCGCCCACCTTGATCCCCAGCGCATCGGCCAGGACCAGATGGGAGATGTGGGAGGTGTCCTTGATTGCAATTTCGGCCGCGATCCAGCCGCCCAGCGACACTCCGACCATCACCGTGTCATGCAGGTCGAGCGTCGTTATCAGGTCGAGGTAGAAATAGGCCAAGTCATCGACGGTAGACAGCCAGCGCGGGGCTTCGGAACGGCCGAAGCCGGGATGGCTGGGTGCTATCAAGCGGTGTTTTTTTGCTAGCAAACCGAGGACCGGCGCGTTGGTCTCGAGCCCACATTCGGGATGGAGGAACAAGAGCGGGCGGCCCTCGCCCTGGCTGAAGATTTCAGTCTGAACTCCGTCGATCGCGACCAGAGAGATATCCGCGGCTGCGCTGCCCGCCATATTGCCCAACCCACGCGCGGTTAAAATTGCTGCTGCCCTTTCTCTATAGTGGGAAAGTCACGGTAGCTGCAAGGGCGCACAGCAAGTTGTGCCCGGCTGAACGCAATCGGCCGCTGACCGGGCGGAACTCGGCTCAATCTGTCCTAAAGCGCGCCGGCTGGGATTAAATTTTTCTCCCGCCGTGCTACGCTCCAAATCCTAGCGTGATCTATCGCAATCCAATCAAACCGCCCGCCCTGCGGCCCGGCGGCATTCTTGGCGTGACGGCTCCAGCGGCGGCGGTTGACCCCGCCCATCTGGAGCGCGGGGTCCAGCTCCTGCGCGCACGCGGTTATCGGGTCAAGCTGGCGCCACACGTGTTGGCGCGCAGCGGCGTGCTGGCAGGCACCGACGCGCAGCGGGCCGGCGACTTGGCGCTGATGTTTGCCGATCCCGAGGTCGAGGCAATTATCGCCGCACGGGGCGGCTACGGCGCGGGACGTTTGCTACCCTTGCTGGATTATGCCCAAATCGCGCGTACGCCCAAGCTTTTTGTTGGCTTCTCCGATCATACCTTTGTGCTCAACGCCCTCTTCGCGCGCGCCGCGCTGATCGGCCTACACGGGCCGGTGGCGGCCAAGGATCCGGCCGCCGGACTGCACGAAGATTCGCTGACCCACTTGCTTGCCGTGATGGCGGGCGAGAGCCGCCAATTTACCTTGGAAGGTCACGCTCTGGCCGGCGGCGTGGCCGAGGGCCCGCTGGTAGGCGGCTGTCTGTCGATCGTGGTGGCGATGCTGGCCACGCCGTATGCGCCTAACTTCCGTGACGCCATCCTGCTCCTAGAGGACACCGGTGAGCGCGGCTACCGGATCGATCGGATGCTTGTGCAATTGCGCCAGGCCGGGGTGCTGAGCGCAGTGGCGGGAATCGCCTTGGGCGGATTTCGCGCTCCTGGGGGCGAGCCCGCTGAACAGCGACGAATCGACCAGTTTTTGCGCGAGCAGACCGCCGACCTCGGTATCCCCGTATTGGCCGGGCTGGAAGTTGGTCACGCCACTGCCAATTACGCCCTACCGATCGGCGCGCGGGTTCGCTTGGATGCCGATGCGCGCAGCCTCGACGTGCTCGAAGCGGCGGTTTGCTGAGGCTTGCGATGGACTGGAGTGGAGTCGAACAAAGCTTCAATCAAGCGGTGGATAGCGGCGGAATCCCCGGCGCGGTGGTGGTGGTGCGCCGAGGAGGCGAGCGGCTCTTCGAGGCTCATTTCGGCTGGCGCCAGTTGGTTCCCGAGCGCCGTCCAATGGCGCTGGAGACGGTGTTCGATCTCTCCTCGCTAACCAAGCCGCTGGCGACCACCATCGCGATCATGATGCTGGTGCGCGACGGCAAGCTGCGACTGGATGATCGGGTGACGCGTTTTTTCCATAACTTCGGGGTGTACGGCAAGGTTTACGTTACTTTCCGCCATCTGCTGGGCCACTACTCGGGTTTGGCGGCTTGGCGCCCGTTTTATCAGCAAGTGATGGATATCGAGCGCGCCGGACGGATCAACTTCATGGCCAGTCCGGGTGCCAAGGAATTTGTTTACGAACAGATCCATCGCGAAAAGCCGGAGTTTGCCCCCGCTAGCCGCGCGCATTACTCAGATTTGAATTTCATGCTGCTGGGCGAAGTGGTGGAAAAAATCAGCGCCACCCCCTTGGATCGCTTTTGTCGTGCCCGGATCTTTCGCCCGTTGGGCTTGCGCGCCACGGACTTTATTGATCTGTCGCTGTTACGCAATCGGCGGCTGGAACCGGTCAGCGAAATGTTCGCCGCCACTGAACTCTGCCCCGTGCGCAAACGCATACTGGTGGGCGAGGTCCACGATGAGAACGCTTACAGCATGGGTGGGATAGCCGGTCATGCGGGTCTGTTTGCGCCCGCGCGCGAGGTCGATCGAATCGTAGCCGAACTGCTGGCCTGTTATCACGGCCGCTCCGATTTTATTCCGCGCCAGCTACTTCAGGAATTCTGGACCCCCAACCGCGTAGTTGCCGATTCCACCTGGGCGCTGGGCTGGGACACGCCCACGGTAGGCCGCTCCAGCGCCGGCAGCCATTTCTCCTCCTCCGCCGTCGGCCATCTGGGCTTTACTGGGACTTCGATCTGGATCGAGCCGGCGCGTGAAATCGCGATCACTCTGCTCACCAACCGCGTCCATCCGCGGCGCGACAATGAAGCGATCCGGGAATTTCGCCCCCTGATCCACGACCGTATAATGGAAGTACTCGATGGCAGCGATTGATGCTCAGGGGGCTGTGCGACTGAGTGCCGTCCCGCCCCATCCCCGCCGGATTCATCTTATCGGGATCGGTGGTACCGCGATGGCGGCGCTGGCCGGGATGCTGTTCGAGCAAGGTTACCAGGTCAGCGGCTCCGACGCCGCGCTGTACGAGCCGACCCGTTCGCTGCTGGCACGGTTGGGAATCCGTGCCCGCGAGGGCTATGCGGCACAAAACCTGGTTCCCGCGCCCGACTTGGTGATCGTCGGCAACGTGGTGACGCGGAGCAATCCAGAGGCCGTGGCGCTGATGCAAAGTGGGCTTGCGTATCTCTCGATGCCCGAGGCGCTGTGGCATTTTTTCCTGCGCCATCGGCGTCCGCTGATGGTCTGCGGCACCCACGGTAAGACCACCTCGACCTCGATGCTGGCGCAGGCGTTGATCGCGGCCGGGCGCGACCCCAGCGTGCTGGTAGGCGGTATCAGCCGCAATCTAGCCGCCAACTATCGGCTGGGACAGGGGCAGGATTTCGTCATCGAGGGGGACGAATACGACAGCGCCTTCTTCGACAAGCGACCCAAGTTTATCCATTACCATCCCGCCGGCGCGATCCTGACCTCGCTGGAATTCGATCATGCGGACATCTATCGCGATCTCGACCAGGTGAAGGAGGCTTTCGCCGCGATGGTCGCGGCGCAGGAGCCGCGGGCGGTGCTGGTGGTCTGCGCCGACCAGCCCCGCGCGCTGGAAGTCAGCGCGGCCACTCGCGCAAGGCGAATTACCTACGGCCTCGAGGCCGGAGAATATCGCGCGGCGGGAATAACACCGGAAGCCGCGGGCACACGCTTCGACGTGCTGTGCGAGGGGCGGGCGGTCGCCCAAGGGGTGAACGTTCCCACCTGGGGCCTGATGAACGTCGCCAATGCGCTGGGGGTCTATGTGCTGCTGGCGACAATGGGGCTTGAGCGCGAGGAGATCGTGGCCGGGCTGGCCTCCTTCGCCGGCGTGGTGCGCCGGCAGGAGGTGGTGGGCGAAGTCGATGGGATCACGGTGGTGGACGACTTCGCCCACCATCCCAGCGCGATCGCGGCCACCCTGGCCGCGATCGGCGCGCGCTTTTCCGGCCGCCGCATCCTGGCCGCCTTCGAGCCGCGCTCCAACACCAGCCGGCGCAGCGTGTTCCAGGGCGAGTTTGCCTGCGCCTTCGACGGCGCGGCGCGGGTTTATCTGGCGCCGGTCTATTTCAAGGAGAACGATCCGATCCCGCCTGACCAGCGGCTGGCCGTCGACCGCCTGGCGCGGGACATTAGCCAGCGCGGTCCGCGCGCGGTGGCCTGCGCCAGTAATGATGACGTGCTGGCGAAGATTGAGGAGGACGTCAGGTCCGGCGATGTGGTGCTGGTGATGTCCAACGGCCCCTTCGGCAATCTCAAGGAGCGCCTGCTGGAGCATCTGCGCAGCCTTGCGCAGTGAGCACGTAGGGGAACATCTATGAGGCGATCGGAGGGCTACTTGGTTAGTTCGTCGGGAACCTTGACCGAGAGCCAGACGCGCTGCTCAACGCCGCTACCCTCGCGGGTGAGGGTAAGTTCGGTGCCAGGCGCCAAGGCGGGCTGGCTCACCTCGCTCGAGCTGATCCAGCGAATCAGCGCGGTCCACAGGACCGGATTCCTGACAGTCAGATAGATCGGCGCATCCAGTTTGCTGCTGGCGACCTCGATGGAGGCCAGATCCGCGGTAGCCGACAGTAGATGCCGCCATAAAATTACCATGGTGTTAGGCTCGCCCAGGAACACCAGTCGCTTATTGGTAAGGAAAAGATCGCGCTGCGCCAGCTCGCTTAGCTGATGGCTGCGCTGGGATTGCCAGGGTGTTTCAAGGCCTTCAATACCCCAACGCGCGATCGACCAGGTTGACCAGCGGCTGGCCGCTTTGCAGGCGGCGCAGATTGTCGGCGAAGATCCGGCAGGCGTCGTCGATATAGCCTTTGCGCGCGCCCGACATGTGCGGCGTGAGCAGCACCTGTTCCATTTCCCACAGGGGGCTGTCGGGATTGAGCGGTTCAGGCACCATCACGTCGAGCCCGGCGCCGCCCAGGCGGCCGCCGCGCAGGGCCTCGATCAACGCAACCTGATCGATTACCGGGCCGCGGCCGACGTTGACCACATAGGCGCCGGGTTTCATCGCCGCGAATTCCCGCGCCCCCAGAAAATGATGGGTGGCGGGAGTCAGCGGCAGGGTGAGGGCGACAAAATCGCTTTGCGCCAGGATCTCCGCGCGCTGCTCGGGACCGAACCAGGCGCGTGGAATCTCGCCCATGGGGTCGCCGCAACCGGGCAGGCTCCAGCCGAAATCGCGATGCTCTTCCGGGTCGCGCTTGAGCGCCAACACTTCCATTCCCAGCCCTTGTGCCAACCGTGCGGTCTGGCGGCCGATGGACCCATACCCCAGGATTGCCAGGGTCTTGCCTCGTACCGGCTCGACCGAGGTGGCGAATTCGTGCACCCCGATCCATTGCTTGCGTACCTGGGCGCGTAAACAGCGCTGGAGCTGATGGGCGTAGGCGAGAATCGACATCACGATGTACTCGGCAATTACCGCCCCGTGTACTCCGCTGACGTTGGTCAATGGAATCGAGCTGGCCATCGTAGCTGGATCGTTGGCAGCGCCGTCGATGCCGGCGAACATCATCTGGATCAGGCGTAGGCGCGGAGCCAGGATGGGCAGGTTGGCCGGCACGGCGTAGCATCCGAGCACATCGCAATCGGCTAGCTCGGAGATAAGTTGCTCGGGGAAGCGTAGAGTGGGGCGGGCTTGTCCCGAAAGCGCGACAATTTGGGCCTCAGGCGCGGCCTGCTCGAGCAGCGCCCGCTGAAAAGGAGTCAGCGCCATTCCAATCACAATCTTCATCGCTCAAGCGATTAACAGGCCGCCTGGAGACTCACAAGCCCTTGCCCAATGTGGCGGCGGTAGGTGCACCGGGCAGACCATCGCGGGTCGGCGAGGGGCGCGCCACTTCCATCACAGGCGCCGCACCCTAAGGCCTGGCATTTTCGAAAAGCTCCGTTCATCGCGGGGAGCGATGGCATAATCCTTCGCGATAGCGGTGGCACCGATCATCAGGTCGCGCTCGCCTACCGCGACGCCGCGCTTGGCCAGGTCGGCCCACAGCGAGGCGTGCACTCGCGCCACGATGAGCTCGAACGCGATTACCGCAGTTGCTGAAATGCGTCATTCCATAAAATCAGATTTTCGTACAAGAGCACCAAAAGCTACGTCTAGTATCCCATAGCGATCAAACTACGCCGTGATGCGCGCCGATGGCTGACCGAGCGTCGAGCGATTACCCTGGAGAGAGCGCCTATGCCCGGGTGGCAACGCGGCAGTGTGAGGCGGTTTGCCTTGGTGGCCAGCGACAGCCGATCCGCCAATCTCGCGACGGCCACAGGTTATGTGTACTTGTGGTCACTCCGGAGAGCGTGATCGAGGTCCGCCTGTCTTAGCTGCACGCGCAACTTGAGAGGAGTAACAATACTGCTTATATTTACAACGATTCACTGTGATGCGTACTTTGGTTTTCCGCTCTGGTCTGTTGGCGCTCATGCTAGCGGTGCTGCCGTGTCTATGCTTTGCCCAGAGCGGCTCCGATCAAACTCTGGTGATCAAACCCCAGGTTCCGGCAATGGCGCCGTCACCCGCACCACCCTCCATTTCGTCCCCGGCTAGCGTGGCGGCACCGCTGCCCGCCGATCAGGCTCAGCATAATGACGTCAACCTCTATCTCAACAATGAATCTCCCGACGCGCGCTATGAGCCTTACTTTCAGCCGGTGCGGCCGACGCAGCCCGCGATGCCGACTGGGCCGCTACCCTATCTCGGCGTAGCCGTTCATCCCTACGAACTGGACTATACCGGCGGCGCGGTCCATGGGTTGGAGGTTATCAGCGTGGATGCGGGCAGTCCGGCGGCGGCCGCCGGCCTACGTCCGGCCACCAATCCGACTTCGCTAGGTGCCAGCGGCGCCACCGCCGGCGCGCTGTTGGGGCCGGCGGAATTCATCATGATGCCGCTGCTCAAGAAGACCGGCCAATTGGGCAAGACCGGCGATTTGATTGTAGCGGTAGATGACCGGCGGGTCTCCAGCGAGCAGGATCTCGCCGAACAGTTGGCTCGGCTTAAGGCCGGCGACACAGCCTGGCTGACGGTAATCCGGGACACCACTAAGGTTATCGATAAGCCCAAGAGCGTCCAGATTGGGGTACGGCTGGGCCCAGCCCATCAGGTTGCGGCCTCGGGCACCGAGTAGTCAACCGCTGGCTCGCGCATCGGACCTCGGAACAAACGTGTTGTTTGGCTCGATCTCGCGCAGTTCGGGACGTGGCAGATTAAGAAAGTAGATGGAACGTAGTCTAAAAGAAGCGGTTTCGGAGTTGAGCGCTCGCGTCGAGGGCGGCCTCGATCGGCGTGTTATCCTGACCGGACTGAAAGGCGCAGCCACACCCTTGTTCTTGGCCGAGGCCGCGCTAAGCTTGCGCCGTCCGTTCATAGTGGTCGTGCCGCTGGCCAAGGAAGCCGAAAGCTTGGCCGCCGAAGCGAGTTTTTTCCTGGCTCGAAATCTCGATGATGAACCGCTGCGGCGTGGGCTGCATATTTATCCGGGCTGGCAGGTGGCGCCGCTGGAACGGCTCTCGCCCTTGCTGGACAACCAAAGCGCGGGATTCGTAGCGCTATACGCCTTGCGCCGGCTTGCGGCGCCGCTGGTTGTTACTTCGATCGAAGCGCTGATGACGCGCATCAACCCGCGGGCCAGCTTCGATGCTTCCGTCTTGAAGCTTACCGCCGGCGACGGCATCGACCTCGAGGGCTTGGTTCAGGGCTTGGTTGCGATTGGCTATCAACGCTTGCCGCAAACCGAAGAGCCGGGCGATTTCAGCGTGCGCGGCGGGATAGTCGATTTGTTCTCGCCGCTGTACAAGCATCCGCTGCGGCTGGAGCTGGAAGATGACGTATTGGTTTCAATCCGCTTCTTCGACCCTGGCGATCAGCGCTCCTTGGGCGAAATTAATGAAGCTATCGCGATTGCGGCCCGACTGGTACCGCCTGGCGCGGTGCGCGAACGCAAGCTGCGCGAGCGGGTGGAATTACGTGCAGCCGAGATCGCGCTGGTGCGCAAAGAAGTGGCCGAGCTGACCGAAACGCTGGAGACTGGGTTGCTGTTTCCAGGGGTCGAGAATCTGCTGCCCTACATGCACGAGGAGCCCTTGGAGACACTGTTCGATTATCTTCCCTCGGGCGCGCTGTGGTGGCTTGTCGAACCCGGGCGGATCTTGGCCCAGGCTCACATTTTCGCCGACCAGGTGGCGGCGGCTGCCGCCGCCAATCTCGAGCAGCATCGCTTCTTTCCCGACCCAGCCAGCCTTTATCTGTCGGTGGATGAGCTGAGCCAACGATGGGAAGGGCAGATGGTCGTCGAAGTGGGTTCCCTGGTGACTATTCGCGGGCCGCACGAAGGGTACGCCCCGCCGATCGAGGTCAACTCCAAGCCCAGCTTGCGTCTGCTGGCTGCCGGCGAGCCGCGCAAAGCGCCTTCCTTCGAGCCGCTGGCCGAGGAGTTGCGCTCCATCCAGCGCGGGCGCGACCGCGCCCTGTTTGCGGTCTATAGCGCCAGCCAGGCCACCCGTCTACGCCGCCATCTGGAAGCTTACGGCTTCGAGGTCAACGGCGAGGTTTCCGATTTTCGGCGCTGGCTTGAGAGCGAGGACCCGCGACCGGCGATTATCCACGGAGAGATCGCCGCCGGCACCGCGCTGGAGCGCGACGGGCTGTATCTTTACAGCGAAGAGGATATTTTCGGCGAGCCGCGCGCGCGCCGGCGGGCCAAACCGGTGGCGCGCGGAGTGATGGTCAGCTTGGAGGAGCTGCACGGAGGCGACTTCGTGGTCCATCGCGATCACGGCATCGGGCTGTTCCGCGGCCTGAAGCATCTCAAGGTGGAAGAAGCCGAAGGCGACTTTCTAAATTTAGAATATTTGGGCCAAGACACGCTGTACGTGCCGGTGGAGCACATCAATCTGGTCCAACGCTACGTCGGCGCCGGCGATGGCGGCGCACCCAAGCTGGACAAGCTGGGCAGTGGCTCCTGGGATAAGGTTAAACAGCGTACTCAGCAGGCGGTGCTGGCGATGGCGGCCGAGTTGCTGGAGGTCTATGCCGCGCGCGAAGCGCAGCAGGGACACGCTTTCCGTCATCCCGGCGCCGATTACGAGGAGTTCGTCAACCGCTTCGAATTCCAGGAGACCGAAGATCAGGCGGCGGCGATCGACGAAGTGCTGCGCGATCTGAGTCGCGAACGACCGATGGATCGGCTGATCTGCGGCGACGCTGGCTTCGGCAAGACTGAAGTGGCGCTGCGGGCGGCGATGGTGGCGGCCTCCGACGGTTATCAGGTCGCGGTGCTGGTCCCGACTACGGTCCTGGCCGAGCAGCATCTGGAGACCTTTCGCGCCCGTTTTCGCGACTATCCGTTCAACCTGGAGATGGTCTCGCGGTTTCGCTCGCCCAAGGAAAACAAGGCGGTGTTGCAGCAGTTGCGCGAGGGCAAGGTCGATATCGTCATCGGCACCCATCGCCTGCTGCAGGCCGATGTCGAGTTTAAGAAGCTGGGCCTGCTGATAATCGACGAAGAGCATCGCTTCGGAGTCGCCGACAAGGAACGGATCAAGAAGTTCCGCAAGCTGGTCGATGTCCTGACCATGACCGGGACCCCGATTCCGCGCACCCTGCATATGGCAATGCTGGGGATTCGCGATCTGTCGGTGATCCAAACCCCACCGGTGGACCGTCAAGCGATCCAGACTTACGTGGCCCATTTTGATGACGGCCTGCTACGTGAAGTGATTGTGCGCGAGCTGGGACGCGGCGGCCAGGTCTTCTTCGTCCACAACCGGATCGAAAACATTGACCAAATTGCGCGCCATCTGCGTGCCCTAGTTCCGGAGGCCAAGGTTGCAGTTGGGCACGGCCAGATGGATGAGCACGAACTAGAGTCGGTGATGCACGGATTTATCTCCAAGCAAATCAACGTGCTGGTTTGTACCGCGATCGTGGAGTCGGGCCTGGATATTCCCAACGCCAATACTATTATCATCAATCGTGCCGACCAGTTTGGCCTAGCCCAGCTCTATCAATTGCGCGGGCGAGTCGGCCGCTCCAAGCAAAAGGCCTACGCCTACCTGCTTATTCCCGGCGAGCATCTGATTACCCGCGAGGCCAAGCGGCGGGTGGAAGTGCTGCGCGAGTTGGTGGAAGTGGGAGGTGGCTTCAAACTGGCGATGCATGACCTAGAGTTGCGCGGGGCGGGCAACCTGCTGGGACGCGAGCAATCCGGCCAAATCACGGCGGTTGGTTTCGAGCTTTACACCGAGATGATGGAAGAGGCCATTCGCGAGCTCAAGGGTGAGTCCGAGAGGCCCGATTTCGAGCCCGAGCTGCAACTGGGTATCCCGGCCTATATTCCCGACCCCTACGTCCCCGACGAAGGCGAGCGGCTGGTGCTCTACCGACGGATGGCGCGGGCGGCCACGGTGCAGGATTTCGACGATCTGCGCGACGAACTGCGTGATCGGTTCGGACCGCTACCTACCCTAGTCGAAAACCTGCTGGCGGCGATGAACGTGCGCCGCCAGATGCGCGAGCTGATGATCCTGAGCGCGATCATGCGCGGCACTCAGCTCCAACTGCGCTTTCACGCCCAAGCCCCGCTGGAGGGGGCGCGGTTGGCGGCGCTGGTGGCCAGCAACCGCACCCGAATGCGGCTGATGCCCAACGCCCATCTTACGGTGCGGGTGGAATATCGCGGTTACGAAGACTTGTTTACCGAGCTGGAGGCTGTCTTGCAGGCCTTGGCGGCCTGTGAAAAGGTTGAAAGCCGCTCCCTGGGCGGAGCAGGACAACTCGCGAATTAAATCTATGCTATCGGGCTCAAAATTACTTTTGAGTATGCTGCTTGCCGTCTTCCTGCTCGGAAGCTGGGCGGCTAGCGGGCGCGCCGCAGGGGAGCAGACGGTGGACCGCGTGGTGGCCACCGTGGACGGTAACCCGTTGACGATGCAGGACTTGGTGAACTTCGCCAAGGCTAACGGCTTGACCCTGCCCACCGACAACTCGCCCGCCTCGCTGGCAATCCAGCGCAAGGCCTTGCGTGCACTGATTTCCGAAACCGCGCTGGAGCACGAGGAGCAGGGCGTGGATGTGACCGACGAGCAAGTCGATCGCTTTGTCCAGATGTTCGAGCAGCAGCATCATATAAGCGAACCGCAGTTGCGCCAGGAGTTGGCCGCCAACGGAGTTTCCTGGGATGAGTATCGGCGGCGCGCGCGGATGGAAGTGCAGCGGATGGCCTTGCTGCAGCGGCAAGTCAGCGACCAGATCGTGATTACTGACGACCAAGTGGCGGCCTATTACAAAGCCCACCCCAAGGACTTCGTGGTCTCCCAAGAACGCTATCAGCTGGCCCAGATTCTCATCGCTGTGCCCCCCGATGCCAGCCCCGCTGAGGTGAAGACCGCGCGCGACAAAGCCCTGGCGGTCGATAAGAAGGCGCGCGGCGGCGCCGATTTTGCCCAATTAGCGCGAAAGTATTCCGATGACGACAGCCGGGACGCGGGCGGCGAGTTGGGCGAATTCAAACCCGACGACATCATCGATCCGGTCCTCGAGGGTATCCGGGGCCTTAAGCCCGGCCAGGTCTCCGGAGTCGTTCGCAGCAATCACGGCTTTCATATCGTCAAGGTGGAGGCGCACGACCTGCCCGGCGTGCAGCCCCTGAGCGAGGTTCAGGAGAAGATCCGCCAAAAGCTTACCCAGCAACAGATGCAAGTCCAGTTCAAGCACTGGGTCGAGGTCGATCTGATTAAGAACCACGTCGTGCACACCTATCTGTGAAAGCGGGCGGGCCATACCGAAAGCCGCTGGTGATCAGCATGGGCGATCCTGCCGGTGTCGGTCCCGAGGTGATCGTAAAAGCGGCCCATCAATTGCAAGGCCGGCGCGGCATCCCGCCGCTCCTGGTGGCGGGCGATCTAGCGACCCTGAGTGAGGCCGTTGCCAGCGCCGGGTTGGCGCTGCAATTGCGCGGCTGGAATGCGGGCGAACCCTTACCGGCCGGCGGCTTGGCCGTGCTTCAGACCAGCCACCTGGAATCCTCTCAGCGCGTGCCGGGTA
>DATGLK010000013.1 GCA_035294265.1 Candidatus Binataceae bacterium | reverse complement strand
AAAGTCAGCCCGCCCAGTGGCTGAATCAAGGCCGCGATCCCTATCTGGGCCAGGATGGTGAAGACCGAGGAGGTAATCATCTGCCAGCCAATGATGGTCGTGCGCAAAGCCGCAGGGAAGAGTTCGGTGGCCGCCGCATTGGCCCCCACGGTCATTGCGCTGGCGCCCATTTTGAACCAGCTATAGGCAACGATTAGCCAGATCCAGCTTGAGGTAATCGCACCACCGGTGCCCCAGTAAAATGCCACCGCACCCAGCCAAGCCGCGCCGCCCAGATAGGTAACTGTCGGTACGCGGCCAAATTTTTCCGCGCTCCAGGCTCCTAGGGGAAAGCCCAGCATGCCGATCCCGGTTCCCACCACTACCAGCGTGCTGGCTCGAGTGGGTGAAAGGCCGAAGATGGTGACAGTCTCGAAGTACAACCAACCGTTGACGGCAGTGCCCGCAATCGTGTCGAGCGCGGCACAGGCGAGCAAGGTCAAGGTGCGCCGGCGATAAAGCGGAGCAAAAATATCGTAGATGCGGCTTTGCGAAACGCTACCGGCAGCCGCTGCCCGCTGCCATTCCCCTCCCCCCGGCAGCATCCGTGCCATCGGCATCACCAGCGCCAAGCCGCAACCGCTGAGGGCGAACAACCAGCGCCAGGAGTAATTGGCGTCGGCCAGCAGCGGCATGATCACATATCCCAGCACCCCACCGACGGCGCCCGCCAGCGCTGCGGCGGCTTGTCCTCGCGCCCGCTGATCAACCGCCAACTCTTCGGCCAGCAGCGCGATTGCCGAAGAAACTGACCCGCCGAGCAGGGCCGACACCACGATCTCCATCAGGGCAAAAAGGGGCGGGTAGGTTGCTAGCGCTGCTCCGAAAGAACACAGCGAAGCTCCGACCAGCGAACTAATAATTATCAGCCGGCGCCCATAGCGGTCGGCGGCACGGGCCAGGAACAACGATCCGACCGCGGCTCCCGACATCCAGGCGAACAGTTGGGCCAGTTGCTGTTCATCAAGATGAAAGCTCTTGGCAATCCAAGGCGCGGCTATCCCCGGTACCGAGAGGGTGTAGCCCTGGTACAACAGCAAAATTACTATCGCCGTGATAACAGTGAGCGCGGAGGGCTGCCCGCGGCCGCTCTTTCCTACGCTATTTGCCGCGCCCTCGCTCAACCCCGGCTCCTCTGTCCCCTCCAACGCGCAAACTGCATAAGCTAGCCTAAAAGCTGGCAGGAAGTCAGGCAAACCTTGTCACAATAAGAAACAGGCCGAACAGTCAGGATAGGTTTATCTGCCTACGCGCGATTCACCCGCCACCCGACGCGCCCGCGCGATTACTCAGCGTCCCAGGATCGTCAAATCGGCGTGATGATAGATGGGGGTTCGGTAGCCCTTAGCGCACGCTTTCGCCGCTTGGAGCCGCGCTGGCCCCAGATCATGGTCCCACAACACGAAGATGGCGCCCTTGGCGCAGTCACCGGGGCTTTCCAGGGTCAGGAAGCGATAGTCGCTACCCAGGTAATAGGCCATGACCGCTTCAGGCGCGGGGGGCGAAAACAACACCGGACCAAGCTGGCCGCTAGCCGCGATCGCATCGGCGGCGCGTCGCCAGGAATTATCCAGTGGGGTTTGGAGAAAAGCCACGGTGTGCGCCACCGACAGCGCGACCAGCAAGCCGAGCGCGCCGGCCGCCCCCAGCCGCGACTTTATCGACTCCACACCCAACGCGGCCAGCACGAAAAACGGTACGAAGCAGGTAAGCGCATAGCGCTCCACCAGCATAGGCGTGATCAGCCAGGAGACCAACAACAGCATCACGACCGGCAGCCACATCCAAAACAGCGCAAAGCTGACCAGCGTGCGCTCGGTACGCCAGCGCGCGATCACGCCCCAGATCGCCAGTAGCGCGAGGATGGGAAAAGGAAAGGTGCCGCTGCCACGATTGAAGAAGGAAAACAGCTCGGTGAGATCGGGCCGATGAATCCACAGCAAGGCCCCCGAATCTAGCGTGCCTTCGCTTATTCGCAGATCGATCCACAGCATCGGCGCGGTCAGCAGCACTCCAGCCACAAGCGCCGCCAGCGCGCCCCACCGCCCCATCGGTTGCCGCTTTTTGTCGGTGCTGCAGCAGCACAGCAGCCACAATCCTTGAGCTGCGAAGACCCATACGGCCATCATGTTGGCGCCCAGCGCCAAGACTACCAGGGCGACGATAGCCAAGTAGCGCGGCCAGCTCGCGCGGCGTAGTGCCGCTAACAGGCAGATGCTTTGGGCCAGGACCAGAGCCAGCATCAGTTCGTACATTCGAACCTGACGCGCGTACTTGACCATCACGAGGCTGACGGCGAACAGCAGCGCGCTGCTCAGACCGACGCGCTCGGCGGCATCCAGCGGTGCTTTATCCAGCAACATCAGCTCGCGCCCCAGGTAATAGGTCAGCGCGATCGCGAACAGTCCGAACAGCAGTGCCAATCCGCGCATCGCGCCCACGCCCTCGCCCGCAATGCCGATCCAGCCGTGAAGCACGACCTCGTACAGCGGCAGCTTACCCGGATTCAACTGCGCCTGCCGGTGCAATACCTGAAGCAGGGTCGGTGCGTTGGCGGCGAGCCACGACGCGGCTTCATCGGGGCTAAGTTCGGCAGCGCCCAGCCCTGGCAGGCGCAGGACGGCCCCCACGGCCATAATCAGCCCGAGCGCGTAGATATTTAAAGGGTGAGTGAATCGATTCGGGGTTGCGTCCATCGAAAACCGCCGTTTTACGCAGTCAGGCGGCGCACCAGTGCCTCAAGCATCAGCAGGATCATCACGGTGAGCAGCAAGGGGCGCGAGAAGCCTTCGCTGCTCTCGAAGCGCGGGCGCGCCAATTTGATTTCCGCAACCGAGGGGTTGAGCCGCCCGCCCGTGGCCGAAGCCAGATGCTCAAGCAATCCGTAATTGGGACTCACACGCGGAACTTCGATAAAATTCGCCGAGCTAACGGTATAGGCCAAGGGGGGAAAGGGTTGGTCCTTGCCAGCCAGGCCCGAGCGCAAGGTGATGTAGTAGGTTCCAGGCTCAGGTGCGGCAAAGCTGACTTGCTGCTCGCCGGGCGCGGCCGGGGTGAGCAGGACCTCCTCGTGGCTGCCATCGGGTCGCACCACCCGCGCCCGCACCACCGCCAGTTCGCGCTGCGGATTGGCACTGTAATCGGTGATATGGAGCTGCACCCGGCCATCGCGAAAGCCCATCGCCACGTCGAATTTGGGTGTGGCTACCACCGGCGGAGTCATCCACTTGAGAAAGCGGTCCCACAGCGGACCAAATGCATTTTGTTTGATCCAACCCGTGGCCCAGCGCCCACCGGCATCGGTGGTGACGGCCAGCGTCTTGCCGGCGCCGTAAGTGGTGCTGGCGATCAGGGGCTCACGCTGACCCGCGCGCGTGGTCCAGGCATCCAGTCGCGCTCCGGGCCGCAACTGGGTGCTAACAAAGCCGTCAATTGGTGGCAAGCGACGACCGGCCAAATTCTTGAGCACAGGATCGGGATTGGCGGTCTGCGGAACGAAGCGCTTTTCGACCAACGTCAACTCGCCGGTGTGCTGGCGGGTATCCTGCAAGGTGATATCGGGCAGCGCCTTGGGGCTATCGGTCTGATAGGCGGCGCCCCCACCGTAGCGACTGATGGCATCGAGCAAGGTCTGGTTGGCCTCGCGCCCAATGGCCACGGTGGAGACGGTGACGCCGCCCTGATGATGCATCGACGCCACCAGGTCGTAGTACATGGCCGCTGTGCCGCCGGTCTCGCCGTCGGTCAGAATCACGATATGTTTGATGGCCGCCCCGCTGGCCGCCAAGTCACGATCGGCCTGTTGCAGCGCAGGCATCAAATAGGTGGTCCCGCGCGCCTTGAGCCGATCCACCATCTGGGAGAAGTAGGGCCTGGCTTCCTTGACTGGCACCAGTGGCACCACGACGAAGGGCTGCGAATCGAAGCCGATTACTTCGATCAGATCGTCGGGGCGCAGGCTGCTCAAGGCGGTCTCGGCCGCCATTTTGGCATAGGTCAGCTTGTTTTCGCGCCCCATTGACCCCGATTTGTCGACAATCAACACCAGTGCGCGCCGGCGTTCCTGATGCTGCGGCGGCTTCATGATCACCGGCATGATGTGGGCCAGCGCGCTGCCCTGCCATCCGCCCAGGCCGAAACTACGGTCACCACCTACCATCGCCAGCGCGCCACCGGCAGAAACGTAGTGGATCAAGGCCTCCTGAGTGGCGGCGGGAAGTTGCTCGCGCGCGATATTGTTCAGGATGACGGCGTCGAAGCCACTGAGCGAGCGGTCAAAAGTGGTTTGCCGGGCGCTGGCTACCTGCGGCTCCAACCCCAATCTGCGCGCCACTGCTTCCACATAGGCCGACTCGCGCTGATTTTGCGTAAAAATAAGGATCTTGCGTTTGGCTCCGATCCCGACCCACGCTTGGCGCGAGTTGTCCTCAGGATAGAGATCGTCACTCGCTTTGAGCGGAGTGAACCGCGCTTCATATGAGGTCAGTCCCACCCCGGCATCGCGCACCGGGAAATCTATCCTGGTCGAGCCTGCGGCCAGAGTCACTCGGCGCTGTTCTACTAGCTGACCGTTTTGCAGCAGGCTCAGCGTGCCCGCCACCGCATGATCGTTCATGTTGCTGAGCGAAACCCCGACCTGGAAGGCCTCGCTGCTGGCTAGGGCGTGGGGCAAGGTCAGGCCACTAACCGCCACGTTAGGCAGCACCCCGGCTCCGGGCGGAGTCAGGATATCAAGCGCACTATGAGCGGCCAGCAATGCGTTGATCGTCGACGAAGCATCGCCGAGGTTTTCCCAGCCATCGGTGATCAGGACCAGCGCACCACCGCTGTCCAGCGCCATCAACTTTCGGATTGCCCCCTCCAGGTCGGTATGCTGGGGCGCACAGGCCTCGCAACCAGGACCGGCTAGTTGGCGGCGCACATCGCCTATGCTTTCCATCACCTGGGTGCGCCCGAAGGCGATTGCCGGATCGGAGTCACGCAGTTTGAGCTGATCCCGCAACAGAGCCCCGATATACTCGCGCATCGAGGGTGTGATGCTGGTGGACAGATCGACCGCCACCGGAGGAGTGGCGCCCTCCGAGCTGCTCAGGCGCTGGGGCTGGGCTAACACCATCACCACCAAGGCAAGCATCAGGGCGCGTAGCAGTGGCGCCAGCACCTCACGCGGCCGGCGCACTTGGAGCAGCCACCACAGCAGCAACACTCCGACCAGCCCCAGCAGATCCAGCGCGCGCGGATGAGCAAGCCGGATGGAAGCTAAGGCGTGAGCAATGGGTGGCGGCAGCTTCATCAGACGGTCCGAGCCATCGCCGGGCGGCGGTAAATCAGCAGCGCCTCGCCGGCGGCTAACAGCAGGATGGCCGCGAGCAGATAGGCTGTTAAGGAGCGGCGCTGGGCGAACGTGGAGGGTGGCGCGGGCGGTGCCGGAGCCAGCTCCAGTTTCAGCGGCTGACGATCTTCCAAATCCGAAACCGTGAGATCATCCAGGTTGACCGCGCGAAGACGCTGCTGTCCGCCAGGCCCGCTCATCTTGTAGAAGCCTTGGGAGTTGTCGCCACTGAAAAGCTGGCCTGGTTTAACCTGGTAGCGCACCCCACGCGGCGTCACGATTTGGGTGATGCCCGAGGGTACAACCCACGGCCGCCCGGTGCGATAGCCCACTTCGCTTGAGCCGAAGCCAGACAGATAGGCCAGCACATTGAGAGTCAGGATCGACATTGGCAGGTTGCGGCTACCCAGGTATGGAAACGGATTGAAACCCATCACGACATAGCGATGACCCTGATGGCTGCCGTCGAGGATCAAAGCGCCAGCGTTGCTTTCCACCACCGTATCCAGCCAACTGCCGGTTTTGAAGGATTGCGCCTGCCGCATTTGCAGCAATCGGAAATTGACGTTGTCAGTCAGCGGATCGGGGGAGCGCCAGGACGTCACCTGGGTCGTCGCGGCACGAGCCAACTGCAAACCGAAAATCGGATCGTCCGCCGGCGGCATCACCAGCAAAGCATTGGCCCCAGGCAGTTCCTTGGGCACGGCGTACTCAAAGACGATCAGATCGGCGCCGACGCGGTCGGGTGAATATTGTTCGGGAGTCATGGTGGTGACTTCCAGTCCCGGTAACTCGGACAGCCCCTGCGCATCGTGGGGCGTAGGCGAAACAAAAAGCAGGCGGACGACATCACCGGTTGCAGCCGAGGCGTAGGCCACGTTATCGAGAGAGAAGGCATCGGTGGGCAAAAGCTGGGCGCGGTAGGCGATCGCGCGCGACACGGAGGGAAATTCCAGGGTACTTACTTCGCGCGCGGCAAGTTGCGGCTGCGCGTGGGCGAGCGGCTTATCGTCGCCGTACAAATCGACCCTCACCGTGCGGGCCTGGGAACTGAAATTGGCCAAGCTCAAGCGAGCCTTGAGCGCGCTTGCCCCGAAGCTCTGGGCGGTGACGGTAAAGGAACCCAACGCATAGTTGGGCAGCGCGGTACCCACGGTAATCAAGTGGAAAATCGCGGGCACGGGAGGTAGGAATGGGTGGGTGCTGGCGACCAATATGCTGGAGAAGCGATGGCTGGTGGCAAGATCGGCCAGCAGCCGCGCGGTCGCCGCCCCGTCATCGGGAGCATCCAGTGGGTGGGCGGCGCTAATCAAGCCGCGGGCCTGAACGCTATCCAAGCCGCTAGCCAAGAGATGGGGTGCAGGCGCGGTCAGGTAAAGCGCTACCTCGAGATCGGCTTGCTCGGGCAGCTCGCGCAACAGGCGCTGACGAGCCTGGGCAAAGCGCACGCCGTCAGGCTCGCGCACCTGCATGGCGGCCGAATTATCCAGTACCACGGCGATGGGTGTGCGCGGGCGAATCTGGTATGGTCCGGCCATCGCCAATACCACCAGGCTCAGGATCAGCAGTTCCACCACAAAGCGCCAATCCAGCCGCGGCCAACCCCACGGGCGTTGAGCGCGCAGCGTACGCAGCGCGTAGAAGCTGATTACGCTGGAGACGATCACTCGCCGCGGCCGCTCGCGCACCAGGTAGGCTACGACCAACAGCGGGACCAGGGCGAAGGCAGTCAGCGCGCCCGGATAAAGAAATCCCATGGGCGGGTCAGTTACTGCACCAAACCAAGTTCGGTGACCGCGTGCAGAAAGAAATCCTGGAAGCCATGAGCCGTGCTGTAAAGGGCGTAGCGCAAGCCGGCGCGCAAGCAGCAAACGCGCACCTCGCGGGCCAGCCGGGTCAGGGTAGTACGATGCTGCTCGCGGGCCCGCTTGCTCATGGCTACTCGCACTCGTTCGCCGCTCTCCGCGTCCACCACCTCCACATCTCCCTCCAGGCCTGCACCTTCCAGCTCGGCCTCACCCAAAATCTGCACCGCGCTGGCATCCATATTGGCGGCCAGCAGCAGACCGAAGCCTTGGCGCAGCGAATCCAGTCGCATCTGAAAATCGGAGACCAGAAAAAGCTTGCCCGCCCGTCTGATCGCCGCCAGCTCACGCGCCATCGCGGGCGCCAAGTCGAGCGCGCCGGCGGGCCGCACCGCCAGCAGTTGACGGCTCAGTTCGCTTACCCGATGGCGCCCCATCACAAAACCGCCAGCGGGAAGAGAGCCACTACCCGCCATCACCCGCACCATCACCCGGTTGCCCGAGGCCAGGGCCACATAGGCCAGCGCGAGCGCAGTGGCGATGGCGGCCTGGAACTTATGGTCGACGGCCGGATAAGCCATCGACGCACTCGCATCCACAAAGATGTAGGTAAGCAGGTCCTCTTCTTCCTTGAACAATTTGATGTAGAGTTTGTCGCTGCGCCCGTAAAGACTCCAGTCGATGTAGCGCATGTCGTCGCCCAGCGCGTAGTGGCGATAGTCGTTGAACTCCAGCGAGGAACCGCGTCGCGGCGACAGATGGGCGCCATGCCCCAAGCCGGCAAACTCGCGCCGGGTCTTAATCCGCAACTGCTCCAGTCGCGCGATGAACTCAGCACTGAACTGGTCGGGCAGCCCCAGCATCTTCAGCCCTTGGGCTTGCGCAGCCGCTTAAGCGCGGTTTCCAGCAGAGTTTCGGAGGAGACATTTTCGGCCTCCGCCTGGAAGTTGCGCAGCAAGCGATGGCGCAAGGCCGGAATAATCGCGTCGTCCACATCCTCGTAACTAACGTTGACTCGCCCCTCTAGCAGCGCATTGACTTTGGAGCATAGCAACAGCGCCTGAGCCCCGCGCGGACTGGGACCAAAGCGCAAATACTGAGAGATTTCCGGGGCCGCGCCCGGGCTGCCAGGGGTACACGAGGAAATGATCCCAATCACGTAGCGTTCCACCGGCTCGCTCACCATGACCTCGCGCACCAGCAGCTTAAGCTGCTCTATCTGAACCGGCGCCCGGGCCGGGTCTAGAATGGGTTGCAGCTGATACTGCTGTGCGCCGGTGGTGCGATTGAGGATCTCGCGCAGCTCCTCGGGTTTGGGTGCTCCCATCACAACCTTGAACAGGAAGCGGTCCATTTGCGCCTCAGGCAGCGGATAGGTTCCTTCCAACTCGATCGGGTTCTGCGTGGCGAGCACAAAAAACGGCGGCTCGAGCGGATAGGTAACCCCAAACGCGGTCACCTGATGTTCTTCCATCGCCTCCAGGATGGCGGATTGGGTCTTGGGCGTGGCACGATTGATCTCGTCGCCCAGCACCATGTGGGCGAACACCGGCCCGGGCTTGAACTCGAACTGCCGGTGGCCGTCGGTGTCGCTCAAGAGCTGGGTGCCGGTGATATCCGAGGGCATCAAATCGGGGGTGAACTGGATGCGCTTGAAGCTCAGCCCCAAAACCTCGCTGGCGGTCTTGACCAGCAGGGTCTTGCCCAAACCCGGCACCCCCTCGATCAAAACATGGCCGCCGCAAAACAAGGCAGTGAGCACCTTGCGCAAAACCGTCTGATGGCCGACGATAACGCGCCCCACCTCGTCCTCGACCCGCTTGAAAATCTGACGAAATTCGCTGACCCGATCTTCGGGTCTTGCTTGCGGCGCAGCTCCCATCATCTCTCCTTAGCTTAACGCAATAGCTCGCGGTAGCGCGGTGGTATCAGTTGCGACTCCTGCGGCTCGGCTTTAACTTTGACCTCATCCAGGGGCAGGTTCGCGAAGGGCAAGGTGGCGGCGGGCCGTTCCTGGTCGGGCACCACCTGGCCCGCGCCCACCGCGGGACTGGCCGGAGGAATGCGAAAGAGCACGTAGCGGGCGTTTTTGATCCCAATCCCGGGCCCTTCGCCGGGCTTGTAGAAGCGCTCATATCGTACCGGCTGGGGGAATTGCCCCAAATGAGTGTCGCCTTTAGCGGTGCCCGATTCATTGCGCCGGGGAGTGCCCAGGTTGGAGGCGTTGGCAATCGCGTTGGGCTGCACGATAGTGCCCTGCGGCTTACGATTAGGTTGCGGCGGGTGACCGGTGGCCGCAAACATCTTGGGCTGGGGCTGCGAGCCGGAGGGTTGGCTCCCGCTACTCTGATCTTTCCCCGAGGGCATGCGCGGAGCTTGGCTAAGCGCCGCTTCGGCCATGGTCAAGTCGTGCTGAGCTGCCGCCAGCGCATCGCCGGGCGTTGGTGCTTTTCCCTGATGCCCCGCGCCGGAGCTATTACCCTGCGTCCCGTTGCCCGCGCTCTCGGAGCCCGCGCCCTGGCCCTGCGCCCCCTTGCCCGGATTGTTACCCGCTTGGCGGCTGGCCGTGCCACCCGAGGTGCCGTTGCCACCCGAGCGTCCGCTGCGACCGGGTGCAGGAGGTGGCGGTTGCTCGGCCTGCTCAAGCTCACGTCTGGCGGCGGCTATCTGTTTCAACTTGACCTGGGCAGGCAAGCGCGGATTGTCCAGCGCGGCGGCAGCCGCGTTGAGGGATGCGGCCAAGCGGCGGCCTTGGGCGTCGTGGGCCTGACCTTCCATCTCGCGGGCCAGCTTACGCAACTGATGGGCCTGGTCAACCAACGGATTGTTGGTAAGCCCAACTACCAAAATTAAAACCAACACCAGCCCAAGGAAACTGAATAGGCCGGCGGCCAAAACTTGCCGAATCATGCGACCCCACGGAAACGGCAGGGCCCTTACCGGATCGAGTCCTGCCACCGCCTGGGCGCCGTGGCGCCACAACAGCGGAAATAGCGCGCTGCGCTGGCTGGTCGGGACGCTGACCAAAGTAATCAAGGTTTGATGACTGCCCAAATGGCGATCAAGCAGCTCGGCCGCGGCCAGTCGTTGGCTATTGGCAACCGCCGCTCGCCAGCCCACCAGCGCAGCCGTCAGCAGTGCCGCCGCGGCTGCCGCCCAAAGCCCCACCTGCAGGTGCGCCTGAATCCGGCGAGCTAACGCCCAGCCCCAGCGCTCCCAGGTATGGGCCCCAAGCATACTCAACCCCAGCGCCACTGCGATTGTCAGCAGGGCTGGCGGCAGCCATCGTGCCGCGGCGCACGCCGCGGCCAAGCGGGCGCGGCGCCGGCACACCTGGTCGATTACCTGCAGCGGATCGGCCATCGCCCCCTCTGCTCAATGCCGGCCCAACTCGGTAGGAGGCGCGGCGGTTTTGTGTGACATTCGCAGACTTTCAATGGCGCGGTCATGCTCCTTTAGCGAACGCGAAAAGATGTGCGTCCCGTCTTGACGCGCCACGAAGTATAAATAGTTGGTCGGGGTGGGATAAAGAGCCGCCTGGATCGCCGCCTGGCCGGGATTGGCGATCGGGCCGGGCGGCAGGCCGGCAAACGCATAGGTGTTGAAAGCCGACGGCGTGTGAACCGCCTGGGCCACCGGAAGCTGAGCGCCGTCGAAGCTGTATTGCGCGGTGGGGTCGGACTGCAAGGGCATATTTAAGTGCAAACGATTGTAAAACACCCCGGCGATCAGGGGTCGTTCGGCCGGTACTTTGGCTTCCTTTTCCACCATCGAGGCCAAGGTTATCAATTGATCGACAGTCAAGCCCAGCTCGAAAATTCGTTTTGTCACCGCTGGGGTCAGGAGCGCCGTAAAGCGTCTGAGCATCTCCACCAGGACTTGGCGCGGAGTGACTTGAGGCGCAAACCGATAAGTTGCGGGGAAAAGATAGCCTTCGGCCCCCAGCGGTGCCAAGCCCACTGCGTCGATCAGTGGCGAGCGGCGCGCGGCTTGTTCGAATTGCTCGGCGCACAGCAGTCGCGCCGCTTCCAGCCTTTGCGCGATCTGGTGCACGGTGAGACCCTCGGGAATAGTCACGGTCACGAACAGGGCGTCGCCGCGCACCAGGTGACCCAAGACTTCGCTTGGACTTTCGCCGCCGACGAATTGATATAGCCCAGGCTTGAGTTGGCCTGCCACTCCCAGCATGCGGGCCAGCACCTCCAGCGCCAAGGCGCTGGGCACAACCCCTTGCTGGCGCAGCCGCGGCGCAATCGTTCGGAGCCCCTGGCCGGGTTGCACCAGAACGGTTCGGGCTGGGCTCAGGGGAGGTCCGGGTTGCCACCACAGGTGATAAACTGCCACCCCCAACAGCCCGACCGCCAGCGCGGCCACCGCCACGCTTACCGTTTTGCCGCGCAACGCCATCCGCTCTCAGTGGGGCCAAGCCACCCTCGGCCGCTTTGCTTAGCGATTACCCTCGGCGCGCCGCGCAGGCGCAGGCCTGGGTTCACTCGCAGCCTGAGCCTGCAACCAACCCTCCAGGATCAGCGCGGCTGCCATCGGATCGACTGGGGTGCGCCGCGCCACCCCCTCCCCCGCCAGTTCTGCCACACGGGCCTTCGCCTCGAAGCTGGTCAGCCGTTCGTCAAACAACTCCACCACCAGCTTAAATTGGTTAGCCAGCTCCCTAGCAAGGCGGCGCGCGGCCTGAGCGGCCGCTCCTTCGGAGCCATCTGGATTGAGCGGCAAGCCGAGCACGATTCGCTCGGGTCGCCATTGCTCCACCAAGCCTGTAAGCCGCGCCCAGTCCTCGCGGATCGAGCGCCGCTGGATGATAGCGAGTGGTTGCACGCCAAAGCGCAAGCTTGTCGCCACCGCCACCCCGATTCGGCGACGGCCCCAGTCCAAGCCGATTATACTCATTGACAACCGACCTTAGCAGGCAGTGGCAGTTATCAACAACCATACGATAAACAGTCCGCCAGTGTCCAAAAATGGGCCAGATTCGCTTGCTTTTCTGGCTTCTATCAAATAAGTATGCGCCAACTATGAAAGGTCTTGGGTCAAAATCGCGCAATTCGCTCTGGCAGGCCGCCAGCGTGGCCGCCGCCGGATTGCTGTTGACCCTGCTGACAGTGGCGTTGGTCAGGAGCCCTTGGCGTGGCAAGCCCCAACACTTGCGGCTTGCGGCGCGTGGCACGGCCCATCAAGCTGGCACCGCACCCCAGCTTGGGGCTGCGACCCCGGCGTTGTTGGCACTGCGAAACGATTTGGGAAACGGCACTGGTGCCGCCGCCCTTTGCCGCCTGCCGGCTAAGGCGAAGCAATCGCCAAGCCTTGGAACTATCGCCCCCGCCGTCTACGAAAACATCGCCGAACCGCCGGCACAAGCGGCACCACCGCCTACTACCGAACATTTCCAGCTGCGCCGGGCAATTACGATTTTGGCCCTCCTGCGAGAGGTGGGACTCAACAGCACCCAATGGAGCACCTGGGAGAAAGCTTTTCGCGCCACTGCTCACAGCGTGGTCTTACGCCCCGGCCATTTGGTCGAGCTGGACAAGGAGCCGGGCGGCCAATTGCGCGGTCTGCGCTACGATTTGGATGACTCCAGCAGCGTGGTGGAGCGCTCGCTGGGCGGCGGCGTGGTGGTGGCGGCGCGCAAACCGCTCACCTACCTGCCGCACACAGTGACTTGCAGTTTAGCCCTACAGCCCAACCTGACCGGAGCGCGCAACCGTTTGCCGTCCACTATCATAGATCGGCTGGCAAACATCTTCGGCGCCCGTCTACACGCCGGAGCCTTCCTGAAGCTGGTTTACAGCGAATTTGTCACTGCGGATGGCACTCATACCAAAGACGCGGATCTGAAGGCGGCCGACATCAAAACTGGGCATCAGGAGCTGCAAGCTTTCAGCTTTCGCGACCAGCACGGCAATGAGCACTTGTATGACGCCAAGGGGCGTCAGCTTGGACCGCAGTTTTTGCGCTATCCAGTCAAGTTCAAGTACATCTCCTCCACCTTTTCCGCCGCCCGCTATCATCCTATTCTCCACGTCTATCGCCCTCACGTCGGTGTTGACCTGGCGGCTGGTTATGGCACGCCGGTCAAGGCCGCCGGGGACGGGGTGGTCGAGTTCGCCGGCTGGGCTGGCGAATTGGGGCGCTGCGTGCGCATCAAGCACAACAACGGCTTGACCAGCGTGTACGGCCATCTATCGGGAATCAGCTCAGCCGCCCGCCCGGGTGCGGCAGTTCGGATCGGTCAAGTGATCGGCTGGGTAGGAGCCAGCGGCTTGGCTACTGGCCCGCATCTGCACTATGCCTTGTATGAAGAGGGGCACTTTCTGAACCCGCTGACCGTCAAGCTGGACCAGGCGGCCTCGATTCCAAGCAACCGGATGGCGCTTTTCAATGAATTCAAGAATCGTTGGGATGGCGAGTTGGCCAAGCTGCCCAACGCCAATATGCCGCCTGCTACGCTCGCCGCCGAGCAGCTTCCTGGCCGCGTTGCGGATCGGGTTACGCACCCCGATTTACCGCTTACAATTGCCAAACCCGTGGACCCGGGGATGTTAACCGCCAGCGCCACTACGCCGGTTCACCTGCGTCACCATCGTTATCGCTATCGTCATCACGTGCGCCACCGTCGTGCCTCCGCGGCCGCCCTCGACAACGATAGCGCTTCGATGTAGGTCAACGGGAAGCCCCTGCTTTAATAGGTTGGAAAAAGCTGGTGGCGCAGCCACTCGACAGCGCCTTTTTCGATCCAAACCCGCCACGCGTGATTGCCCACCGCGGTGGTGCCGGCCTTCGGCCCGAGAATACCTTGGCCGCATTCGCCGCCGCGCATAGTCTGGGCGCACGTTATTTCGAGCTGGACGTGCATGCCACCCGCGATGGGATTCTGGCGGTTTGCCATGACCCCGATCTCGGCCGCACCACCGATCGTCATGGCGCGATCAGCGCTCTGACATACGCCGAACTGGCCGCTCTCGATGGCGGCTATCACTTCGCTCCCGACCGGGGATTTCCTTATCGCGGCCAGGGAATACGCGTGCCGCGCCTGGAAGAGGTCTTGGCAGCATTTATGGATAGCTACTTCGTCATCGAGATCAAGCCGCCCCAGGCAAGCCCGCTTCCAGCGATTCTTGACCGCGTGCTGGAAGCCACCAGCATGCGGCGGCGCGTGCTAATCGCCTCGGAACATCAGGCTCCGCTTTCGGAGATGCGCCGCCTGGCCCCCGAGATCCCAACTGGCTTTTCGGCCAGCGAAGTCGCCCAGTTCTGGCAGGCTTTCATCAACCACCAGCGCCCGATAACGCCAGCACAGGCGCTTCAGCTTCCGCCACAACATGGCGGCATTGATTTGGTCACGGCCGATTCCGTTGCCATGGCGCATCAGCTCGGAATCGAGATTCATGTCTGGACCGTCAACGATCGCACCGAGATGCGCCGGCTACTCGACTTGGGCGTGGACGGCATCATTACCGACTATCCGGACCGTGCGTTAGCTGAAATCGCCTGACTTTCCAGTGCCAGGGCCTGGAACGGCCGTCTACCTGGACACCACAGGCCTAGAAAACGAACCGCGCAGGTACGCGTGCACGGCAATGACGAGTGGATCTGGCCATCCCGCTAAATAAGGAAG
>DATGLK010000012.1 GCA_035294265.1 Candidatus Binataceae bacterium | reverse complement strand
ATTGCCGCAACGCGTTGTTGCGAAAGGTTCAGTGCGCGAACCGTCGCCGCTGCCGCTCTCGGGAATCCGCGTGCTCGATTTGACGTGGGTGTGGGCGGGGCCCTATTGCACGTTGCAGTTCGCGCACATGGGAGCGGAGGTGCTGCGAATCGAATCGCGCAAGCGCCTCTGTCCGACGCGGCGGGTGCCGCCTTTCGCTGACAACATCGCGGGTCCGAATCGCTGCGGCTATTTCAATCAGTACAGTCAGGGCAAGAAGAGCGTGACGTTGAATCTCACCAATCCCGAGGGCGTTCGCCTCGCGCTTGAACTCGCAAAGCATTGCGACATCGTCGCGGACAATTTTTCGGCGGGCGCAATGGCCCGTATGGGCCTCGGTTACGAGGCGCTCCGCGCGGCGAAGCCCGATATCATCGCAATCTCGATGTCCGGGTGCGGCCAGACCGGGCCATGGAAGAATTTTCTGAGCTACGGACCGACCGCGGCTGCGTTCGCGGGTTTCTTCGCGCTCACCGGTTATGAAGGGATGGGTCCGAGCGAGGTCGGGGTCTCATTCGCCGACCCGACCGCCGGGTTGCTCGGCACGGTCGCCGTGATGGCCGCGCTGTTCCATCGCGCGCGCACCGGCGAGGGGCAGTTCATCGATTTGTCGCAACTCGAAGCGACCATCGCGACGCTGCCTGAAGGGATTTTCGAGTATGTCTTCAACGGCCTGCAGCCGCCGCGAAGCGGAAATCACGATCCGATCATGTCGCCGCATGAGTGTTACAAGGCGGCTGGCGATGAAAACGCGTGGGTCAGTATCGCGGTCGGCAGCGAAACGGAGTGGCGCGCGCTGTGCGAAGCGATGGGGATGCCCGCGCTGGCCGACGACTCGCGCTTTAAGACCCTTGCCGATCGCAAGCGCAATGAGGCGGCGCTGGACCGGATCATTACGGAGTGGACCAGCGCGCGCGATCGATGGGAGATAACGCGGTTGCTGCAGAGTCGCGGCGTCGCCGCGTTTCCCGCCATGAGCAGCGCGGACATCGCGGCCGACCCGCACCTGGAGGAGCGCGGCTTCCTCGTAAAGCTGCCGCATCCGGAGGTCGGGCGCCGGATTCATCCGGGAATCCCGTGGACGATGACTGACACGCGATGCGAAGTGCGCAGTCCCGCGCCGCTGCTGGGCGCCGACACGGAATCCGTACTGCGCGAACTGCTGAACATGAACGAGGCCGAAATTGAGCGGCTCAAAAACGCGGACGTGCTGACCTGAGCGAGAAATTTTATGGAATCACTGCTCTACCAAGTCGATGGCCACATCGCGATCATAACCTTCAATCGCCCGGAAAAGCTCAACGCCTTCGACCCCGAGACCATCGTGCGGCTCGCCGCGGCGTGGGATGAGGTTGAAAGAGACGACGCGGTGCGGGTTGCGATCGTGACCGGCGCGGGCGACAAGTCGTTCTCGATCGGCGCGGACTTCAACCGACTGACACCGCTGGGTACCGGGGCGCGTCCGCCCGACGACGAATGGGATCGCAAATTTCTCGAGCCGCAGACGGGAGACCGCGCGATGCTGCGGCATCAGTATGCCCTCAGCAAACCGATCATCGCGGCGATTAACGGCTTCTGCTTCGCCGGCGCGCTCGAGTTCATGACCTCGACCGACATCCGGATCGCATCGGAGTCGGCGAGCTTCGGGTTGCAGGAGGCGCGCTGGGCATTGGCGCCCGCGCGCGGGGCTTTGGCCCGTCTGCCGCGTCAGATTCCGCACTGCCGCGCGATGGAGATGATGCTCACGGGATCGCGCTTCACGGCTTCCGAGGCGCTCGCGATGGGGCTTGTTAACTACGTGGTGCCACCGGCGCAGGTGATGCCGAAGGCGCGCGAGATCGCGGAAACTATCGCAGCCAACGGCCCGCTCGCGATTCGGCTCATCAAGAGCGCGGTCATCCGCACTGCGGGACGTCCACTGGCCGAAGCATATGCGATCGAGGATGAAATCTTTGCCCAGGTGATGCGTTCCGAGGATGCGCGGGAGGGGCCAAGATCGTTCCTTGAAAAGCGCAAACCTGCTTACAAGGGCCGCTGACGAGCTGCGCTAAGAACCGTCGTCGCCGTCGCTTTGCACTCGCAAGCCGCTGTGCAATGTTATAAGCTTGCCGGTTCTGGGCGGGAATAGCTCAGTTGGTAGAGCGCGAGCCTTCCAAGCTCGGGGTCGCGGGTTCGAGTCCCGTTTCCCGCTCCATCGTTCTGGATTTTGGGCCTGCGCGGCAGATTGGTTCGGGGATGCCCATGTAGCTCAGTCGGTAGAGCACTTCCTTGGTAAGGAAGAGGTCACGGGTTCGATTCCCGTCGTGGGCTTTGCAATTTTGGCGTTGTGAGTAACGCGAGCGAAAGTATCGATCATGAGAGATCTTATCGGGCTGGCATGCGACGGCTGCAAGCGGCGCAACTACACCACCACCAAGAATAAAAAGCGGCAGACGGAAAAATTTTCGATCAAGAAGTTCTGCCCAAGCTGCCGTTCCCATACCGTGCATCGCGAGGTCAAGGTCTGACGGGTAATCGGCGCTCTCTGGCATGTGGCCGTTGGTTGGCGAAGCTTGAGGCGTCAAAAGTGGGTAAACCCGCCGCTAAAGCTGGCTGGCGGATGAGGGTATTTATGAGGGTCAGTAGCTCCAACTGGACAGAGCATCGGACTCCAAATCCGAGGGTTGCAGGTTCGAATCCTGCCTGACCCGCCATCGATGATTTGGCTCTTGATTTGCATAAGGGCATATGGATAAACTGAAAAATTACCTCGAACAGGGCGTCAATTTCGTCAAAGAGGCGTGGACCGAACTTGCGAAAGTCCATTTCCCGTCGCCCAAAGAGACGATTCAGGCGACGATCGTGGTGCTGGTTCTGACGATCGTAATGGCTGTATGGCTCGGCCTGATCGACCTCGGCGCGACGAGGATTGTGCGGCAGATACTGAGCTGAGTTCGAGATATTGAATTGACTGCGATCGTTCACGGGCTGGTCTGAAGGGGGCGCGGAAGCGGCGCCGGAGGGGCCCGGTCGGTTATGGAAACCGCAACGCAAGAGCAAAGCAAGAAGGCCGGGGCAGGTGCGTCTGCCGGCAAGCGCTGGTACGTCGTGCATACTTATTCCGGCTACGAGCAGAAGGCCAAGGCGGCGCTTGAACAGCGCCTGCGTTCGCCCGAGTTCGCAAAGCTGCGTGACAAGATTGGCGAGGTGCTGGTTCCGGTCGAAAGCGTGCAGGAACTTGGCAAGGGCGGTCAGCGCAAGATCTCGAGCCGCAAGTTCTTCCCCGGTTACATCTTCGTTCAGATGCAACTCGATGACGAGACATGGCACTTCATCAAGAACACACCCAAAGTGACCGGCTTCGTCGGCCACGCGACCCAGCCGCCTGAAGTGCCGGAGTCAGAAGTCCGTGAGATTACGCAGCAGATGGAAGAAGGAGCACTGCGGCCCAAACCGAAGGTGCTGTTCGAGGTGGGCGAAGCAGTCAAGGTCATCGACGGGCCGTTCCAGGATTTCAATGGCACCGTCGAAGAGGTGCGGCCGGAAAAAGGCAAGGTGCGCGTGCTGATCTCGATCTTCGGGCGCGCCACACCGGTCGAACTGGATTTCGTGCAGGTCGAAAAGTCGTAAACCAGATTGGCAGTCGGGCTCGCGGCAGCCGCTCCGGGTATCGCCCGGACGGTTTGGGAAGTGGGCCTTGGCGGATCGGTTTTGGATAACGGGCGGCATCAGCAGTGGCGAAAAAAGTCGTCGGACAAATCAAACTTCAGATTCCGGGGGGGGCGGCAAATCCCTCGCCGCCGGTGGGGCCTGCGCTCGGCCAGCGCGGCGTAAACATCATGGAGTTCTGCAAGGCCTTCAACGCCCAGACCCAGAACATGGCGGGGCTGGTCGTGCCGGTGATCGTGACCGTGTATGCCGACCGGTCGTTCACGTTCATTACCAAGAGTCCGCCGGCATCCAATCTTCTACTGAAAGCGGCGGGACTCGAGAAGGGCTCCGCGGCGCCCAACAAGAACAAGGTCGGCAAGGTGACGCGCAAGCAGGTCGAGGAGATCGCCAAGACCAAGCTCAAGGACCTGACCGCGAAAGATATGGCGGCCGCGATGAAGAGCATCGAGGGTACGGCGCGCTCGATGGGTATTGAGATCGAGTAGCGGAGAGGGAATTGACGATGGCGGGCAAGAAATATCGCGAAGCATCCAAGCAGATCGATCGCGCGACGCGCTATCCGCTCGCTGACGCGATCAAGCTGGTGGCGGGAAGCCACGTCGCCAAGTTCGACGAGACGGTCGAGCTCGCCGTGCGCCTCAACGTCGATCCGCGTCAGGCCGATCAAAACGTGCGCGGCACGGTAGTGCTCCCCAATGGCACCGGCAAGGTGGCGCGGGTCCTGGTGCTCGCCAAGGGCGAGAAGGAAAAGGAAGCGCGCGACGCCGGCGCGGACTTCGTCGGCGGCGAAGACCTGATCAAGAAGATCCAGGAGGAGGGCTGGCTCGATTTCGACCGCGTCATCGCAACGCCCGACATGATGGGACAGGTCGGCCGCCTCGGTAAGATTCTCGGACCGCGCGGCCTGATGCCGAATCCCAAGGTCGGCACCGTGACCTTCGACGTCGGCAAGGCGGTCGCCGAGGTGAAGGCGGGCAAGGTCGACTATCGCGTCGACAAGGCCGGCGTGATCCATGCACCGATCGGCAAGCTCAGCTTCGGCGAGCAGAAATTGCTCGAGAACGCACATGCGCTGCTAGACGCGATCGCGCGCTCGAAGCCAGCTAGCGCCAAGGGCAATTACATCAGGAGCATCGCCGTCTCCTCGACGATGGGCCCCGGGATCAAAGTCGATCCCGGTGCGGTCCGGACGGTGGCGGCCGCGGCATAAGAGGCGCGCGATTTTGAGATCATGAAGAAAGCGGAAAAAACCACGATCGTCGACGAGCTCGCGGCGCAGTTCGCGCGGGCCACGATGGCGCTCGTCTCGGAGTATCGCGGACTCAGCGCGGCGGAATCGACCGATCTGCGCCGGCGCGTGCGCGAGGTCGCGGGTGAAATCAAGGTCGCGAAGAACACGTTGGTACGGCGCGCGATTAAGGAGACGCCCTACGCGGCGCTCGCTCCGCAGCTCGGCGGCCCGATTGTGATCGTCTTCTGTTACGGCGATCCGGTGACGGTCGCCAAGACTATCGCGGGACTCCGCGATCTTGGCGACAAGTTCAAGGTGCGCGGCGGCGTGCTCAGCGGCAAGCCGCTCACGGCCGAGGAAGTACAGGCGCTCGCCACGCTGCCATCGCGTGAAGTGCTGATGGCGCAATTGCTCGGATTGCTGCAGGCGCCGGCAACCCGCCTGGTGCGATTACTCAACGAGCCTGGCTCGGCGCTGGCCCGCTTGGTCGATGCGATCGGCAAGCGCAATGGCGAAGGCGCACCGGCCGCATCCGCAGGACCCGCGGAGGCGTCGGCGGGAGCTCCACAATAGAGATTTTTATTTCGCTTCGGCGCGCTGCAGCGTCGCCGGTGGTGAGTGATACGGCAGCAAGGAGATAGATCACAATGGCAGAGGTACAAGTCAGCCGCGATCAGGTGAAGGATTACCTGAAAAATCTGAGCCTGATGGAAGCGGCGACGCTGGTGAAGGAGCTTGAGCAGGAACTCGGCGTCTCGGCGGCGGCTCCGGTCGCGGTGGCGGCAGCGCCCGCAGCCAGCGGCGCAGCGGCGGCTCCGGTCGAGAAGGATGAGTTCTCGGTGGTGCTGACCGGCTCCGGTGACAAGAAAATCCAGGTTATCAAGGTCGTGCGGGAACTGACCGGGCTCGGCCTCAAGGAGGCCAAAGACCTGGTCGACGGCGCGCCCAAGCCGGTCAAAGAAGGCGTGAGCAAGGCCGAGGCCGAGGAGATCAAGAAAAAGCTGGAAGAGGCGGGCGGCACGGTCGAGTTGAAGTAATCCGGCTTTGTATCTGATGCCGGTAAAAATGCGTGAGTATGAGGGTCCATGCGGACGCAGGGTCGGCATGGGCCCGCAATCTATTTGTGGCGGCTGGGAGGTCGAAGCGGGGGCAAGCGCGGACGCCTGCGGGCGCGCCGCGAAACATTCCGGCGTTGTTATTGCGCGTCACGCCCGTGACGCGTGCCGGACGAGGTAACGATGGCTCAACAGGCACAGGTGACGAGTAATCTCAGGCTCCGCCGGTCATTCGGCAAGATCCGCAAGATTATCGACATCCCCAACCTGATCGAAATACAGAAACGCTCCTACGAGGAGTTTCTTCAGCTCGGCGTTCCGCTCGAGGAGCGTCGCGACTCCGGTCTGCAGGCGGTTTTCAAGTCGGTCTTTCCGATCAAGGATTTCAACGAGACCGCGTCGCTCGAGTTCGTGAGCTACGAGCTCGGCGAGCCGAAGTACGACGTCGACGAATGCCATCAGCGCGGGATGACCTTCGCTGCGCCACTCAAGGTCAAGATTCAGCTCGTCATCTGGGACGTCGAGGGCGGCCGCCGTTCGATCAAGAACGTCAAGGAGCAGGAGGTCTACTTCGGCGAGGTCCCGCTGATGACGCGGAACGGGACCTTCATGGTCAACGGCACCGAGCGCGTGATCGTCTCGCAGCTCCATCGCTCGCCCGGCGTCTTCTTCGAGCACGACAAGGGCAAGACCCATGCGACGGGCAAGCTGCTCTTCTCGGCGCGCGTGATCCCTTATCGTGGAAGCTGGATCGATTTCGAGTTCGATCCGCGCGACGTGCTCTACGTGCGAATCGATCGCCGGCGCAAATTCCCCGCCACCGTGCTGCTGCGTGCGCTTGGGATGACCACCGAGGACCTGCTCAACTACTACTATCCCAAGGACGTCATCCTGCTCGACGGCAAGCAGCTCGCCAAGGAATTTAATCCCTCCCATCTGCTCGGCACGCGGGTGAGCCGCGACGTACGCGATCCGAAGAGCGGCGAAGTCCTGGCGCGCGAGGGACGGCGCTTCAACAAGGCAATCGTGCGTGCGATGGAGCAGGCGCGCATCACCGAAGTGCCGATCGCACTGGACGAAGTCATAGGCCGCGTCTCGGCCCATAATGTGATCGATACGAGTACCGGCGAAGTACTGGTGCAGGTCAACGAGGAGCTGACCGAGGATACGCTCGAGATGCTCCGCGCGCGCGGGATCAAGAAGATCGAGGTGCTGTGGACCGAGGATCAGCCGGGTGGCGGACCGCTGCGGCTCACGATCGCGCAGGATCGGATGGACGAGGAGATGCGCCGGCTCAACAAGGATCCGGGCAATCCGCAGGACTCCGGCACGGTCGCGATGCTCGAAATTTACAAGCGTTTGCGTCCCGGCGATCCGCCGACCGCGGAGACCGCGACCACCTTCTTCAACGATCTATTCTTCAATCCCGAGCGCTACGATCTCTCCAAGGTCGGGCGGCTCAAGCTGAATCATAAACTCAAGATCGATGTGCCCCTGGAGCAGGGGACGCTGCGCCGCGAGGACATCCTGGAGGTCGTCCGCTACCTGCTCAATCTCAAAAACGGCAACGGCCAGGTCGACGATATCGATCATCTCGGGAACCGGCGCGTGCGCGCGGTCGGCGAGCTGGTCGAAAATCAGTTCCGGATTGGACTGGTCCGGATGGAGCGCGCGATCAAGGAGCGGATGAGCCTGCAGGATATCGAGACCTTGATGCCGCAGGAGCTGGTCAACTACAAGCCGGCGGCGGCGGTGATCAAGGAGTTTTTCGGCTCCTCCCAGCTCTCTCAGTTCATGGATCAGACCAACCCGCTCTCCGAAATAGCCCACAAGCGCAGGTTGTCGGCGCTGGGGCCGGGCGGGCTGACTCGCGAGCGCGCCGGCTTCGAGGTGCGCGACGTTCATCCCACTCATTACGGACGGGTCTGTCCAATCGAAACCCCCGAGGGGCCCAATATCGGGCTTATCGCCGCGCTGTCGACCTACGCCCGGGTCAACGAGTTCGGCTTCATCGAAACCCCCTATCGGGTGGTGGAGAACAGCCGCGTGACCGATCGGCTGGTCTATCTGTCGGCGCTGGATGAAGAGGAGAAGGTGATCGCGCAGGCCAATGCCGAGCTGGACAGCCACGGACGCTTCACCAGCGAGCTAGTCTCGGCCCGAATTGGGGGCGAGTTCACGGTGGTGCGGCCCGAGGAAATCCAATACATGGACGTCTCTCCTAACCAGCTGGTGTCGGTGGCGGCCTCGCTCATTCCGTTTTTGGAGAACGATGACGCCAACCGCGCCTTGATGGGATCCAATATGCAACGCCAGGCGGTGCCGTTGCTCAAGACCGAGGCCCCGCTGGTGGGTACGGGGTTGGAGAAGACGGTGGGGCGGGACTCGGGGGTAACCGTGCTGGCCAGGCGCGACGGGGTGGTGGAGAGCGTAGACGCCGAACGCATCGTGGTGCGCGCCGACCGCCAGGGGCGCGATCCGCATGACGCTGGGGTGGATATCTACAACCTGATCAAGTATCAGCGCTCCAACCAGAACACCTGTATCAACCAGCGTCCGGTGGTGATCAAGGGCGAGCGGGTCAAGGCCGGTGACGTAATCGCCGATGGCCCCTCCACCGACAAGGGCGAGCTGGCGCTCGGGCGCAACGTGTTGGTGGCCTTCATGCCGTGGGGCGGCTACAACTTCGAGGATTCCATTCTGATCTCGGAGCGCGTGGTCAAGGAAGACCTCTTCACCTCGGTCCATATCGAGGAATTCGAGTGTATCGCGCGCGACACCAAGCTGGGTCAGGAAGAAATCACGCGCGACATCCCCAACGTGGGCGAAGAGGCGCTCAAGAATCTTGATGCCAGCGGAATTATCCGGATCGGCGCCGAGGTGCGTCCGGGCGATATCCTGGTGGGCAAGATTACACCCAAGGGCGAGACCCAGCTTAGCCCCGAGGAAAAGTTGCTACGCGCGATCTTCGGCGAGAAGGCTGGCGAGGTGCGCGACACCAGTCTGCGGGTACCGCCGGGGGTCGAAGGCACGGTCATCAATGCCCGGGTTTTTTCGCGCCGTGGGGTAGCCAAGGACGACCGCACCCAGGAGATCGAACATATCGAGATCGAGCGGCTCAAACAGGACGAAGTCGAAGAGGTCCGCATCATTCGCCAGCAGACCGCGCGCAAGCTCAAGCGCGCGCTGGTGGGCAAGGAGCTGACGGCGCGGATCATTTCCGACGATCGGCGGGTGGTGCTCCCCAAGGGGCATCAGGTGACGGCCGACGACATCGACGAGCTGCCGGTGCCGTTGTGGGGCCAGTTGCGAGTGGAGAGCGAGAGCGCCAGCAACGAGGTCAGCCAGGCGCTGGAGGCTATGGAGCAGAACGTCAGCCAGGTCAGCTCGCGCTACGGCAGTAAGATCGAACGCTTGCGCGCGGGCGACGAACTGCCGGCGGGCGTGATTAAGATGATCAAGGTGTTCGTGGCGATCAAGCGCCGCCTACAGGTTGGCGACAAGATGGCTGGCCGCCATGGCAACAAGGGCGTGCTATCGCGCATCCTGCCCGAGCAGGACATGCCCTACCTGGCCGACGGCACGCCGGTGGACATGGTGCTTAATCCGCTGGGAGTGCCCTCGCGCATGAATGTGGGGCAGATTTTGGAAACTCATTTGGGCTGGGCGGCACGCGAGTTGGGTCGCCAGCTCGAGCGCGATCTGCACGACTCAATCACGCCGGCCCAATTGCGCAAGAAGTTGCTCGATCTGTATCCTGGCAAAGAAAATCAGGACTTTATCGAGGACTTGCCCGATTCTGAGCTGCCCAAGCTGGCGAGCCGCTGCCTGGCGGGGATCCACCTGGCCTCGCCGGTCTTCGACGGGGCGCGCGAAGAGGAAATCTTCCAGATGCTCAAGCGGGCCCATCTGCCCGACTCCGGCCAGTGCGAGCTTTACGACGGCCGCACCGGGCTGCCCTTCGAGCAGCCGGTGACGGTAGGCGTGATGTACATGCTCAAGCTGCATCACTTGGTCGAAGACAAGATTCACGCCCGCTCCACCGGCCCCTACAGCCTGGTTACTCAGCAACCGCTGGGCGGCAAGGCCCAGTTCGGTGGCCAGCGGTTGGGCGAAATGGAAGTGTGGGCGCTGGAGGCCTACGGCGCGGCCTACGGGCTACAGGAGATGCTCACGGTCAAGAGCGATGACGTGGCCGGCCGCACACGGATGTACGAGGCGATCGTCAAGGGCGAGAACACGCTGGAGCCGGGGCTGCCGGAATCCTTCAACGTAATGGTCAAAGAGCTGCAGTCGCTGTGTCTGCAGATTGACCTGCTGGAGGAAACCGAGCGGGCCTAGGGGGCAGCGCGGGAGCAAAAGTAATATGGAAGACATTTTCGGAGTTTTCGACAAGCCCAAAAATCCCGTGGCCTTCAACGCCATTCGGATCTCGATCGCAGCGCCGGAAACCATCCGGTCGTGGTCGCACGGCGAGGTCAAGAAGCCCGAGACCATCAACTATCGTACTTTCAAGCCCGAGCGCGATGGGCTGTTCTGCGCCAAGATTTTCGGCCCTACCAAGGACTACGAGTGCAATTGCGGCAAGTACAAGCGCATGCGCCATCGCGGGGTGGTGTGCGAGAAGTGCGGGGTCGAGGTGATTCAGTCCAAGGTTCGGCGCGAGCGCATGGGTCACATCGATTTGGCCGCACCGGTGGCTCACATCTGGTTTTTGCGGTCGCTGCCCTCGCGCATCGGCACCCTGTTGGACATGACGCTGAAGGAACTGGAGAAGGTGCTCTATTTCGAGTCCTACGTGGTGTTGGACCCGGGCGAGACTCCGTTGCAGGCGCGCGAGCTGCTCACCGAACGCAAGTATCGGGAGGCGCGCGAACAGTACGGTGAAGGTTTCAAGGCCGACATGGGAGCCGAGGCCATTCGCTGGCTGTTAAGCGCGCTTGAACTGGACAAGTTGGCGTTGGAGTTGCGCCAGGAGATGAAGAGCACCTCCTCCGAGGCGCGGCGCAAAAAAGTCGCCAAGCGCTTGAAGGTGATCAACGCCTTTCGCGAGTCGGGCAACAAGCCCGAGTGGATGATCCTGACCATCCTGCCGGTCATCCCGCCCGACCTGCGGCCGCTGGTGCCGTTGGACGGCGGTCGCTTCGCCACCTCGGATCTGAACGATCTGTATCGGCGGGTCATCAACCGCAACAATCGGCTCAAGCGGCTGATCGAACTCAATGCTCCTGACATTATCATTCGCAACGAGAAGCGGATGTTGCAGGAGGCAGTGGATGCGCTGTTCGACAACGGGCGGCGTGGGCGGGCGATCACGGGTCCCTCCAAACGGCCGCTCAAGTCGCTCAGCGACATGCTCAAGGGCAAATCGGGTCGCTTCCGGCAGAATCTGTTGGGCAAGCGAGTGGATTATTCCGGACGTTCAGTGATCGTGGTGGGTCCTGAACTGCGGCTGCATCAGTGTGGGTTGCCCAAGAAGATGGCCTTGGAGCTGTTCAAGCCCTTCATCTATAACAAGCTGGAGGAGAAGGGCTACGTCACCACGATCAAGAGCGCCAAGAAAATCGTCGAGAAGGAAGGCAAGGACGTCTGGGATATCCTGGACGAGGTAATCAGGGAGCACCCGGTGCTGCTCAACCGCGCCCCAACCCTGCATCGGCTGGGGATTCAAGCCTTCGAGCCGGTGCTGATCGAGGGCAAGGCGATTCAGCTCCATCCCCTGGTCTGCGTGGCCTACAACGCCGACTTCGACGGTGACCAGATGGCGGTGCACGTGCCGCTATCGGTGGAGGCCCAGATCGAGGCCCGCGTGCTGATGATGTCCACCAATAATATTTTGTCGCCGGCCAGCGGCAAGCCTATCATCGTGCCCACCCAGGACATGGTGTTGGGGCTGTATTACATGACCCGCGAGCGACCGTTGGCGCGCGGCGAAGGCAGGACATTTTCCTCGCCGGAGGAGGTTCGGATCGCGTACGACCACGGCGAAGTTGATCTCCAGGCCCGCGTCCGGGTACGGCTGCCGGTGGTCAAGCAGGAGCACGCTCTGTATCTGTCGGTCGAGGAGGGAGATCAGTTGCGGCCGCTGGCAAACGGCGACGGCCGTGGCCCGGAAGTAGCGTTGGTCGAGACCACGGTAGGACGGGTGCTGCTCTACGAGATCGTACCGCCGGGGCTGGCTTTTGCCGAAGTCAACCGGACGATGAAAAAGCGCGAATTGGGCAACCTTATCGATTTAGCCTACCGCCAGTCGGGCAACAAGGCCACTGTCATCTTCGCCGATCGGCTCAAGGATATCGGCTTTGAATTCGCCACCCGGGCGGGGATTTCGATTTCGATTAAGGACATGAAAATCCCCGAGCAAAAGCCCAAGCTTCTGGAAGAGGCGCAAAAGCAGGTCGCCGAGATTCAAAAGCAGTACAACAACGGCGTCATCACCGACGGCGAGCGCTACAACAAGGTGGTCGACATCTGGGCCGAGGTTCAGGACAAAATCGGCGGCGAAGTGCTCAAGGGGTTGTCCACCCAGGTCTTTCGCGACGGTGACAAGAACGAGGTCACCGGTCCCTCCTTCAATCCGATTTTCATCATGGCCGATTCCGGCGCGCGCGGCTCCGAGCAACAGATTCGTCAGCTCGCTGGTCTGCGCGGCTTGATGGCCAAGCCCTCGGGCGAGATCATCGAAACCCCGATCACGGCCAATTTCCGCGAAGGCTTGACCGTGCTGCAGTACTTCATCTCGACCCACGGCGCGCGCAAGGGACTGGCCGATACTGCGCTCAAGACCGCCAACTCGGGCTACCTGACCCGCCGTCTGGTCGACGTAGCGCAGGATTCGATCATCACCGAGGAGGATTGCGGCACCCTGGATGGTATCGAGATGACGCCGCTGGTGGAGGGCGGCGAGATCATTGAAGGGTTGGGCGACCGGGTCCTAGGCCGGGTAGCGCTGGAGGATATCCACGATCCGTTTACCAATCAGGTGCTGGTGCGGGCCAACGAGCCGATCGACGAAGACCGGGTCAAGCTGATCGAGGATGCTGGGCTAGAAAAGGTCAGTATTCGCTCGGTTCTGACCTGCCAGTCGCGCCGCGGGGTGTGCGTGCGTTGCTATGGGCGCGACCTAGGGCGCGGCCATCTGGTCAACCTGGGCGAGGCGATCGGAATTATCGCGGCTCAGTCGATCGGCGAGCCGGGCACGCAGCTCACGATGCGCACCTTCCATATCGGTGGTACCGCCAGCCGGCGCGCCGAGCAGACCACCTTGGAGGCGCGCAATGATGGGATAGTGCGGCTGCACGGGGTCAATACCGTGCGCAGCCGCGACGGCCACCTGGTGGTAATGTCGCGCCACGGCGAGGTTGCGATCGCTGAACCGCTGGGCGACGGCACGGTTCAGCGTGAACGTGAGCGCGAGCGCTACCCGCTGGTGTACGGGGCCAAATTGCTCAAGGGCGAAGGCGACCGGGTTAAATCCGGCACTCTCATTGCCGAATGGGATCCGTATACCACTCCGATCATCACCGAAGTGGGCGGGATCGCCAAGTACGGCGATATCCTGGAGGGGCGCACGATGGAGGAGCGGGTGGACGAGCGTACGGGCGCTCGTTCCAACGTGATCGTCGAGTTCAAGGACCTCGACGTACGGCCACGCATTTCCATCAAGGACACCGGGGCCAAGACTGCCAAGTTGCCGGGCAGCGATTCCCAGGCGCGCTACTTCCTGCCGGTTGGCGCCTATATCAACGTGGCCGACGGAGCCGAGGTCTTTCCCGGCGATATCCTGGCTAAGATTCCCCGCGAGACCACCAAGACCAAGGACATCACGGGCGGGCTGCCGCGGGTGGCCGAGTTGTTCGAAGCGCGCAAACCCAAGGAATTCGCCGTGATCTCCGAGATCGACGGCCAAGTCTCCTTCGGCAAGGATACCAAGGGCAAGCGCAAGGTGGTGGTGACTCCGGAGGTCGGCGAACCGCGCGAGTATCTGATCCCCAAGGGCAAGCATATCGGCGTACACGAGGGCGATGTTATCAAGGCCGGCGAACCGTTGATGGAGGGTTCCTCCAATCCACACGACATACTGACGATCCTGGGCGAGAAGGCGCTGGCCAAATACCTGGTGGACGAAATCCAGGAAATCTATCGCCTACAGGGCGTGCGGATCAACGACAAGCATATCGAAGTGATCGTGCGCCAGATGCTGCGTCGGGTCCGCATCAAAGAGGTTGGCGATACCGATTTTCTGGTCGGTGACCAGGCCGAAAAATGGCGTTTCGAAGAGGAAAACGGCCGGGTTCTTGAAAAGGGCGGCGAGCCGGCGATCGCCGAGCCACTACTCCTAGGAATCACCAAGGCCTCGCTGTCCACCGAGAGCTTCATTTCGGCCGCCTCCTTCCAGGAGACTACCAAGGTGCTGACCGAAGCGGCGATCAACGGCAAGATAGACCGCCTCGTGGGGCTTAAGGAAAACGTCATCATGGGTCGCTTGATCCCTGCCGGGACCGGGCTGTCGAGCTATAACCAGGTGACAGTCCACGTCGAGGGTGGGAGTGAAGGGGAAGCGGTGGGCAAGCCCGGACTGGAAGGTGAACTGCTGGAAAGCCGCTAAAGGACGGCTGCGAGCAGCGTCAGCCTAGGTAGGCCAAGATGAAAATGCGAGGGCCGTTGACACGGCCCTCGCAAGTCCGTAAATATCATCAGTTACGCCCAAGGGTATAAGGCCCTTGGGCGGTTCGTTTGTGTCTCAGGCGCCCGCTTGGAAGCGGTGGGGCCAACCAGTATAGTGAAACACCCATCGGCCCGATGGGGCATGAAGAGCCAGAGCAATTTCGACCGGCGGGGGCGGCGGATTCCGGGCAGCGGTCGAAGGGAAGAGAAGAGTTTTTAAGGTGCCAACGATTAACCAGCTTATCCGCGGTGCGCGGGTCAAAAAGCGCTATAAAACCAGTGCTCCGGCCCTGCAAGCCTCGCCCCAAAAGCGCGGCGTCTGCACTCGGGTTTACACCTCGACGCCGAAGAAGCCCAATTCGGCGCTCCGTAAGGTAGCACGCGTGCGGTTGTCCAACGGTTATGAAGTAACGACCTATATCCCCGGGGTCGGACACAATTTGCAGGAGCACTCGGTGGTGCTGATCCGCGGCGGTCGGGTCAAGGATTTGCCCGGCGTGCGCTACCACGTGGTGCGCGGCACGCTGGATTCAATCGGAGTGCAGGAGCGGCGGCAGGGCCGCTCCAAATATGGCTCGAAGAAACCTAAGTAAATAAGAAAATGCCACGCAAAGGTTCAATCAAGTTACGTGAGGTTGCCGAGGATCCAAAGTTTCACGATCGCACGGTAGCTAAGTTTATCAATACCGTGATGGAACGGGGCAAGAAGTCGCGTGCCGAGCAGATTTTCTATGGCGCGCTGGACTTGGTGGCCGAGCGTACCAAGGAAGAGGGGCTGGCTGTCTTCAAGCGGGCGCTAGAAAATGTGCGACCCGCGGTCGAGGTGCGATCGCGCCGGGTGGGCGGGGCCAACTACCAGGTACCGGTGGAGGTGCGGCCGGTGCGGCGCTCCTCGCTGGCAATGCGCTGGCTGGCGCAAGCGTCGCGCTCGCGGAGCGAGAAATCTATGGTGGAACGGCTGGCGGCCGAGATCGGGGAAGCTGCGGCCAACCGCGGCGGTGCGGTCAAGAAGCGCGAAGATACTCATCGCATGGCGGAAGCCAATAAAGCTTTCGCCCATTATCGCTGGTAACTCAGTTTAACCAAGTAGTTTTTTCATGGCTCGTGAAACACCGATAGAACGGGTGCGCAATATCGGCATTATGGCGCACATCGATGCCGGCAAGACCACCACGACCGAACGGGTGCTGTACTACACCGGGATCAATTACCGCATCGGCGAGGTCCACGAAGGGACCGCGACGATGGATTGGATGGTCCAGGAGCAGGAGCGCGGCATTACCATCACGTCGGCTGCTACCACCTGTTTTTGGCGTGACCACCGTATCAATCTCATCGATACGCCCGGTCACGTCGACTTCACAATCGAGGTGGAACGCAGCTTGCGCGTGCTCGACGGCGCAGTGGCGGTCTTTTGCGCGGTGGGCGGTGTAGAGCCGCAATCGGAGACCGTGTGGCGCCAGGCCGACAAGTACCGCGTTCCGCGCATCGCCTTCATCAACAAGATGGACCGGGTCGGCGCCGAGTACGAACGCGTGGTCGAGGAGATTCGCGACAAACTCAAGGCGGTGCCGGTGCTGATTCAACTGCCGGTGGGCAGCGAAGAACGCTTTACCGGTGTGATCGACCTGATCGAAGCGCGCACTCTGATCTGGGACAAGGATACGCTGGGCGCACAGTACCGGCTGGAGCCGATTCCCGCCGATCGGGTGGCCGAGAGCGAAGCCGCGCGCGAGCGGATCGTGGAAATTCTGGCCGACCACGACGAAGCCCTGATGGAGCTTTATCTGGAGGGCAAGAAGCCCGCGCCCGAGCTGATTCGCCAGGTGCTACGCCGCGCCACCTTGGAGATGAAAGTGGTCCCGGTCCTGATGGGCTCGGCCTTTCGTAACAAGGGCGTGCAGCCGATGCTCGACGCGGTGGTGGACTATCTGCCCTCGCCGGCGGACGTGCCGCCGGTCACCGGCTTGGTGGGCGAGAAGGTCGAGGAGCGCTGGCCACGCGACGATGCTCCCTTCGCCGCGTTGGCGTTCAAGATCATGACCGATCCCTACCTGGGCACCCTGACCTTCTTGCGGGTTTATTCGGGCAGCCTAGAAAGTGGCTCCTCGGTGCTCAACTCGACCAAGGGTAAGCGCGAGCGCATCGGACGGATTTTGAAAATGCACGCCAACAAGCGTGAAGAAATCACCGAGGTGCTGGCAGGCGATATTGCCGCGGTCGGATTGCGCGATACCACCACCGGCGATACCCTGTGCGACCCGGCCCATCCGATCATTCTGGAATCGATCGAGTTTCCCGAGCCGGTTATCCGCATTGCGATCGAGCCCAAGACCAAGGCCGACCAGGATAAGCTGGGCGAGTCGCTCAACAAGCTGGCCAAGGAGGATCCTTCCTTCCGGGTTTCCACCGATACCGAAACCGGGCAGACCCTGATAGCCGGGATGGGCGAGCTGCATCTAGAGATTATCGTCGATCGGCTGCTGCGCGAGTTCAAGGTCGACGCCACAATCGGCAAGCCCCAGGTGGCCTATCGCGAGACTATTCGGCGTACGGTGGAAGCCGAGGGACGCTTTGTGCGTCAGACCGGCGGCCACGGCCAGTTTGGCGTGGTCTTGCTGCGAGTCGAGCCGCTGGGCAAAGGCACCGGGTTCGAGTTTGTCGACGCCACCAAGGGCGGTTCGATTCCGCGCAACTTCATTCCATCGGTGGAGACCGGGGTTAAGGAATCGATGGAGAACGGGGTGTTGGCGGGCTATCCAATGGTGGATATCCGGGCTACCCTGCTCGACGGCCAATATCATGAAGTGGACTCCTCGGAAATCGCCTTCAAGATCGCCGGCTCGATGGCATTTCGGGAGGCGGCCGAGAAGGCCAGCCCGATCCTTTTGGAGCCAGTGATGGAAGTGGAAGTGGTGACGCCACAGGAGTTCATGGGCGAGGTGATCGGCGATATCAATTCCCGCCGCGGCAAGATTCTGAGCATGGAGAGCCGGGCTGGAGCGCAAGTGGTTGAGGCGCGGGTGCCGCTGGCCACGATGTTCGGGTATGCGACCCGGCTGCGCTCGATCACGCAGGGACGAGCGACCTATACGATGCAGTTTGCGGCCTACGAAGCGGTGCCGCAGCAGATTTACGAAGAACTAATGGCGCGTGCCAACGAAGGCGAAAGGGCGCGGGCTTGAGGCTTCAAGAGGGTTAAAGCGGAGGGCAGAACATGGGCAAGGCTAAATTCGAACGTAACAAGCCGCACGCCAACGTCGGCACGATCGGCCATATCGATCACGGCAAGACGACTCTGACCGCGGCCATCACCCGGGTCCTGGCGGCGCGCAAGCTGGCCCATTTCGTAGCCTTCGATCAGATCGACAAGGCACCCGAGGAGCGCGAGCGCGGCATCACCATCGCGATCGCACACGTCGAGTACGAGACCGCCAAGCGCCATTACGCCCACGTCGATTGCCCAGGCCATGCCGACTACATCAAGAACATGATCACTGGCGCGGCCCAGATGGATGGTGCGATCTTAGTGGTGGGGGCCAACGACGGGCCGATGCCGCAAACCCGCGAGCATATCCTGCTGGCGCGCCAGGTCGGCGTGCCCTCGATCGTGGTCTTCATGAACAAGGTGGACATGGTCGACGATCCGGAGCTGCTTGATCTGGTCGAGTTGGAAGTGCGCGACCTGCTCAAGAAGTACGAGTTTCCCGGCGACGATATTCCCATTATCCGGGGTAGCGCGCTGAAGGCGCTGGAATGCGGTTGCGGCAAGGATGATTGCGCCAACTGCAAGCCGATCCTGGAGCTGATGAATGCGGTGGATAGCTATGTGCCGCAGCCGGAGCGCGAGGTTGACCGCCCCTTCCTGATGCCAATCGAGGACGTTTTTTCGATCTCCGGCCGCGGCACCGTGGTCACCGGCCGAGTGGAACGGGGTCGGATCAAGGTTGGCGAGGAAGTGGAAATCGTCGGCTTCCGCGATACGCAGAAGACTGTGGTCACCGGGGTCGAGATGTTTCGTAAGATTCTGGACGAGGGCCAGGCGGGCGATAACGTCGGTGTCCTGCTGCGCGGCGTGAAGCGCGAGGAGGTCGAGCGGGGGCAGGTCCTGGCTCAGCCCGGATCGATCACGCCGCATACCAATTTCGAGGCCTCGGCTTATATTCTGACCAAGGAAGAGGGCGGGCGTCATACGCCGTTTTTCACCGGCTATCGGCCGCAGTTCTATTTCCGCACCACCGACGTGACCGGAGTCCTGCATCTGCCCGAGGGGACCGAAATGGTCATGCCGGGCGACAACATCAAGATTGTTGGCGAGCTGATCACGCCCGTGGCGATGGATGAAGGCTTGCGCTTCGCTATCCGCGAGGGCGGACGGACCGTGGGCGCGGGTGTGGTTTCCAAGATTATTAAGTAACAGGTCGGGCGCTTTGGCCTGGTCCAGGGGTACGTCGAACAGGAGCCTTGGGACGTGGCAGACAGGATGAACGATAAGATACGGATACGTCTTAAGGCGTACGATTACCGCTTGCTCGATCAATCGGTGCGCGAGATCGTCGATACTATCCGGCGCACTGGCGGTCGGGTGGCGGGACCCATTCCACTTCCCACCCGGATCGAGCGCTTCACCGTCAACCGCTCGCCCCACGTGGACAAGAAATCGCGCGAGCAGTTCGAGATTCGCACACATAAGCGGCTGCTGGACGTGCTCGAACCCACGCAACAGACTATCGACGCCCTGGGCAAGCTGGACTTGGCGGCCGGCGTCGATGTCGAAATCAAACTTGAGTAGGAACGTGCTGAGCGGATTGATCGGCAAGAAATTGGGCATGACGGAAGTGGCCGACGCCAGCGGGCGGCTGCGCGCCGTGACGGTGGTGGAGTTAGGGCCGTGCAGTGTGACCCAGCTCAAGACTGTCCCCACCGACGGCTACGATGGCGTGCAGGTGAGTTTCGGGCGCAGGCGCTCCTCGCGGATCACGGCACCGCTGCGCGGCCACTTCGCCAAGGCAGAAGTCGCTCCGGGCGAGGCCACGCGCGAGTTTCAGCGCCTGGGCGAGGGTGAGCTTAAAGTGGGTCAGGCGGTGACCGTGGCCGAGGTGTTTAAGGCGGGCGACCGGGTGGACGTGGCCGGAGTCTCCAAGGGACACGGTTACGCCGGCGTCATCAAGCGCCATCACTTCGCCGGCTTTCCCGGCTCTCATGGCACTCACGAGTACTTTCGCCACGGTGGATCCATCGGTAACCGCAGCTATCCCGGCCGGGTCTTCAAGGGCCTGCGGATGGCCGGGCAGATGGGTAATGCGGCGGTGACGGTGCCTAATTTGGAAGTCTTACAAGTGCGGCCTGAGGATCAGGCCATTGTGATCGCCGGAGCGATTCCGGGGGCGCGCGGCGGGTTGGTGATAGTGCGCCATGCCACCAAACATCGGCGTAGCGAAGCGGAGCGAGCTCATGGCTGATTCGATTACAGAGAGCGCGACTACCCGTCTGCCGCTGTTCTCGGCCAGCCAGCAAGCCAGTGGCGAAATCGAGTTGAGCGCGGCCGTCTTTCGCCATCAGGGTGACCCGGCGCTGATGCACGAGGCGGTGCGCATGCAAATGGCCAACCGGCGGGCGGGTACCGCGGCGACCAAGACCCGCGGCCTGATTTCGGGCGGCGGGATTAAGCCGTGGAAGCAAAAGCATACCGGACGGGCTCGCGCCGGCTCCACGCGCTCGCCATTGTGGCGCCATGGCGGGACTACTTTCGGCCCTCAGCCGCGCGACTATTCCTATCGGATTAATAAGAAGAGCTGGCTCAAGGCGCTATGTCTGGCGCTGTCGGACCGGGCGCAGCAGGGCCGCGTGGTGGTGGTCGAAGAGTTCTCCCTGCCCGAACTCAAGACCAAGGTGGCGGCGGCGGCGCTCAAGCGATTGGGATTGGAGAGCGCCCTTATTTTGCTGGCCGAGGGCGAAGAGAAAGTAGTGTTAGCGCTGCGCAACTTGGCTGCGTTCAAGGTCTTGCCGGTGAACGCGGTCAACGTGTATGACCTGCTGCGCTATCCCGCGCTGTTGCTCACCACGCGGGCGGCGCGCGCCCTGGAGGAGCGGCTGGGAGGGGGGCAATGATCGACTACGCAATTATCGAGGCACCCCTTATCACCGAAAAAGGCACGGTGGTGGGGGAGAAGGCCAACCAGTTCGTCTTCCGGGTGCGGCGCGATGCCAGCAAAGGGGCGATCGCCCAGGCCGTGCAGGAGCTGTTCAAGGTCAAGGTTTTGCAAGTACGCACCATCAATATGATGGGCAAGCGGCGGCGGGTGGGCCGCAGCCAGGGGCAGCGTTCGGATTGGAAGAAAGCTTACGTCACCCTCAGGGAGGGTGATCGGATCGAGTTCTTCGAGGGAGTATAGGGGCGCGAAATGGCGACGATTCAGTTAAAACCGCGCACCCCGGGCCAGCGCTTCATGCAGGTGGCCGACTTCAGCGGGCTCAGCCAAAAGCCGCCCGAGAAACGGCTGCTAGCGCCGCTGAAGAAGTCGGGCGGGCGTAACAACCGCGGTCGCATGACCGTGCGCCATCGCGGCGGCGGCCATAAGCGGCGCCTGCGGGTGATCGATTTCAAGCGCGACAAGGACGGCGTGCCGGCGGTAGTGGCGGCAGTGGAGTACGACCCGAATCGCTCGGCCAATATCGCGCTGCTCCATTATCGCGACGGTGACAAGCGCTACATTCTGGCGCCCGAGGGGTTGAAGGTCGGCGACGCGGTGGAATGCGGGCCAGCAGCCGATATCAAGCCGGGCAACGCACTGGCCTTGCGCAATATCCCGATGGGCACCTTCGTTCACGCCATCGAACTCAAGCCGGGCAAAGGCGCGCAGCTTGCGCGCGGGGCCGGCGCGCAGGCCCAGTTGATGGCCAAAGAGGGCAAGTTCGCGCTGCTCAAGCTGCCCTCAGGCGAACAGCGGATGGTGCTGGCGGCCTGCCGCGCCACGGTGGGCCAGGTTGGCAACCTGGATCACGAAAACCTCTCGATGGGCAAGGCGGGCCGGATGCGCCATCTGGGCTGGCGATCGCGGGTACGCGGGGTGGCGATGAATCCGGTGGACCATCCTCATGGCGGGGGCGAGGGCCGCTCCAAGGGCAATCATCCGCAATCGCCGTGGGGGATGCCGACCAAAGGTTACAAGACGCGGGGTAAGAAGCTGTCGGATCGCTACATCGTCAGCCGCCGCCCGCGCGGGGTGCGAGGCTAGAGAGTTATGAGGTCGCTCAGCAAGGGGCCGTTCGTCGACGAACATCTGCGCAAGAAGGTGGCGGCGGCGATCAGTTCGGGGGAGAAACGGATCATCCGGACCTGGTCGCGCCGCTCGACGATTACGCCCGAGATGGTGGCGTTGACCTTCGCGGTCCACAACGGGCACAAGTTCGTGCCCGTGTATTGCACCGAGAACATGGTGGGACACAAGCTGGGCGAATTCTCGCCCACCCGCACCTTTCACGGCCATGCCGGCGATCGCAAGGGCGAAGTGCGCGGGCAGCGGGGCTGAGGGTAGAAGGCGATGGAAGCGGTAGCGAGGACCAGGTTCGTGCGCATCTCGCCGCAAAAGCTGCGGCTGGTATGCGCTTTAATCCGTGGCAAGAGCCTGGAGCAGGCGGTCGCGGTGCTGCGCTTTACCCCCAAGCGGGGCGCGCGCATCCTGTCCAAGACCCTGTTGGCGGCGGTGGCCAACGCGCGCAATCAACAAAACGTGGACGAAGATCGGCTGTTCATCAAACGGGTGGTGGCCGATGCCGGCCCGACCTGGAAGCGCAGCATGCCGCGGGCCCATATGCGAGTGACCCCGATTTTCAAACGCACCAGCCATCTGACCGTGGTGGTCGATGAGCGGCCCGAGTAGATAAGGCTTAAGCGATGGGACAGAAGACACATCCGCGGGGCTTTCGCCTGGGCGTAATCGAAACCTGGGATTCCAAGTGGTTCGCGCATCACCCCTATGCCAGTTTGCTGCATGAAGATTTACGCTTGCGCGATTTTATCAAGAAGCGGCTTTATCATGCCGGGATTTCGCGGATTGAAATCGAGCGGATGGCGAACAAGGCCAAGATCAATATCCATACCGCGCGCCCGGGTATCGTGATCGGCAAGAAGGGCGCCGAGATCGAGAAGCTAAAGGTCGATATCCAGAAATTGATGAAAGGCAAGGAAGCCTACATCAATATTCACGAGGTACGCCGGCCCGATCTCGATCCGCAGTTGGTGGCGGAAAACGTGGCCCTGCAACTAGAACGGCGGGTCGCCTTCCGCCGCGCGATGAAGGAAGCGGTGACGCGGGCGATGCGGATGGGCGCGCAGGGGGTCAAGATTCACGTCTCGGGCCGCTTGGCCGGGGCCGAAATCGCGCGGCGAGAATGGTATCGCGAGGGGCGGGTGCCGCTGCAGACCTTGCGCGCCAACGTGGCCTACGGCTTCGCCGAGGCCAAGACCACCTACGGGGTGATTGGGATCAAGGTCTGGATCTTCCGCGGCGAGGTTATCACGCGGCAGGAGGAAGAGGATAAGCGCGCCGCCGGGATGGCCTGAGCGGGCTTAGGATCGGCATGTTACAGCCTAAGAAAACCAAGTACCGCAAGATGCAGAAGGGACGTCGGCGCGGCACCGAATCGCGCGCCGTGGAGCTGGCCTTTGGCGATTACGGCCTCAAGACTCTGGAGCGGGCCTGGCTGTCGGGACGGGCGCTGGAAGCGGCTCGAATCGCGCTTACCCGCCATATCAAACGCGGCGGGCGGGTGTGGATCCGGGTGTTTCCTGACAAGCCTATCAGCAAGAAGCCGGCCGAGACTCGGATGGGCAAGGGCAAGGGGGCGCCTGAGGCCTGGGTGGCGGTTATCAAGCCGGGGCGGATTTTGTTCGAGATGGAAGGGGTAGATCCGGCCACGGCCCATGAAGCGTTGCGGCTGGCGGCACATAAGCTGCCGATTCGGACCATGGTGATCGAGCGGGAGGCACAGGCGGTTGGAGCTTGAAGAATTACGGCAAATGAGTGCCGAGGATCTGCGGGTCAAGGAGCGTGAGGTGCGCGAGGAGCTATTTCGCTTGCGGCTGAAACTACGCACCAACCAGCTCGACAATCCCACCGGTTACCGGCGGGCGCGCCAGGAGTTGGCCCGAATCCTTACCCTGATTACTCAAAAGCAGCGAGCGGCGGAGGGCGCTAGCGCCCATGCGTGAGCGAATAAAGCAGCGCGAAGGTTTGGTGGTTTCGGCCAAGATGATCAAGACCGTGGTGGTACAGGTCGATCGCTTGGTGGTCCATCCTTTGTACGGCAAACGGATGCGGGTCCATACCCGGGTCAAGGCCCACGACGAGCAGGGGCAGTGTCGGGCGGGTGACCGCGTGCTGCTGATCGAGAGTCGGCCGCTATCTAAGGACAAACGCTGGCGGGTCAGCCGTATCCTGATCCGGGCGGCGGGTTGAGGGGCGCGCGGCGATGATTCAGACCCAAAGTGTATTGGACGTGGCGGACAATTCGGGCGCCCGCAAAGTGATGTGCATCAAGGTGTTAGGGGGTTCCAAGCGCAAGTACGCGACCATCGGCGACGTCATCGTGGTAGCAGTCAAGGAGGCTATCCCCAACGCCAAGGTCAAGAAGGGCGACGTGGCCAAGGCGGTGATCGTGCGCACGGCCAAGGAGATCGGGCGGGCTGACGGTAGCTACATCCGCTTTGACAACAACTCGGCGGTGCTGGTGGACAATCAGCATGAACCGATCGGGACCCGTATTTTTGGCCCGGTGGCGCGCGAACTGCGGGCCAAGCGATTTTTGAAGATCATCTCGTTGGCGCCCGAGGTGCTGTGATGGTGTCGCGCAAGATCAAGAAAAACGATCTGGTGATGGTCGTCACTGGCCGCGAGCGGGGCAAGACCGGCAAGGTGATGCGGGTGCTGCCGCGCGAGGGCAAGGTCGTGGTGGAGCGGCTCAACGTGGTCAAGCGCCACAGCAAGCCGCGCGGTGCGGCCAGTCCGGGCGGGATCGTGGAGAAGGAAGCACCGTTGGATTTGTCCAACGTGATGCTGTTTTGCGAGCGCTGCAACGCGCCGGTGCGGGCCGGCTTTAAACTGGCTTCCGACGGCAGTAAAAGCCGCATCTGCCGGCGCTGCCAGGAGGCCCTGGGGAACGACTGATGGCGGACAAGCAACCCAAGGGTGCGCGGCCCGAGGCAACGCGCACCGCGAGCGGGCAAGGCAAAGCCGCTCGGCAACGCAAAAGCAGTGCGGCCGAGCAGCCGGTAGCCGCGGCGGAAGCGGCCGAGCAGGTCGCGCAGCAGCCGGCGGGGCCGGCCCGCCTGCGGCTGCATTACGAGCAGCAGATCGCGCCCGAGCTGATGCGTGAGCTCAAGATTGATAACCGCTGGCGGGTACCGCGGCTGGACAAGATCGTGATCAACATGGCGTTGGGCGAGGCGCGCGAGAACGTCAAGATTCTGGATTCCGCGGTCGAAGAACTCGGCCTGATCGTGGGTCAGAAGCCGGTCATCACGCGGGCCCGCAAGGCGATATCGAACTTCAAGCTGCGCGAGGGGATGCCTATTGGCGTGATGGTGACCTTGCGGCGCGACCGGATGTATGAATTTTTCGATCGGCTGGTCAACGTGGCTTTGCCCCGCGTGCGCGACTTTCGCGGAGTCTCGGAGAAAGCCTTCGACGGCCGAGGCAATTATTCGCTGGGAATTCGCGAACACACGATTTTTCCCGAACTTAACCTGGACAAGGTGGAGCGGGTCAAGGGGCTTACTGTCTCCATCATCACCACCGCGCTTAGCGACTTTGAAGGACACATGCTGTTGCGCGCGATGGGGATGCCCTTTCGTGGCGCGGGCGGCGAGCGCGACGCCAGGACGGCGGCGTAAGCCGGGGAGCTATTGGGATGGCGAAGACGTGTTTGATCGTCAAGGCGTTGCGGACGCCCAAATTCAAGGTGCGCCAGCACAACCGATGCACCCACTGCGGGCGGCCGCGGGCCTTTTATCGACGCTTCAAGATTTGTCGGATTTGCCTGCGCAACCTGGCGCTCAAGGGCGCTTTGCCGGGCGTGATCAAGGCGAGTTGGTAGGGTAGGGCAAGATGTCGCTCAGCGATCCGATCGCTCAGATGTTGACCAGTATCCGCAATGCGGCTCATGCCCGCCATGCGGAAGTGGAAGTGTCCCATTCGCGCTTGCGCGAGGCGCTGGCCCGCGTGCTGGTGGCCGAGGGTTTTTTGGCGTCGGCTGAAGTCAGTGGCGAAGGGTATCGCCGCAAATTGCTGTTGCGCCTGCGCTATACCGAAGAGCGCCAGCCGGTAATGCGCGGTCTGCAGCGGGTCAGTCGGCCCGGCCTGCGCCATTATGCGGGCGCGGGCAAGATGCCAAAGATTCGCGCCGGCATGGGCTTGCACGTGGTTTCCACCCCGCTGGGAGTGATGACCGACCGCGAGGCGCGGCGCAAGAACGTTGGCGGCGAAGTGTTGTGCGCGGTCTGGTGAGGCTACCATGTCACGGATAGGAAAATTGCCGGTGGTGCTGGACAAGGGAGTCAAGCTCCAAACCAACGGTCGGCTTGTCAAGTTGGAAGGGCCCAAGGGGAAGGCCGAGTTGGAGTTGCCCACCGGCTTCGGGCTGGAGCAGAGCGATTCCACGGTCGAGCTCAAGCGACCGGGGGATTCTAATCGCGAGCGTGCTCTGCACGGGTTGACCCGCAAGCTGCTGGCCAATATGGCTCAAGGCGTCAGCAGGGGTTTTACCCGGGTTCTGGAGATAAATGGGGTGGGCTACCGTGCGGAATTGCGCGGCACCAACCTGCATATGACTCTGGGCTATTCGCATCCGATCATATTTCAGCTGCCGCCCGGTATCAGCGCCCGGGTGGAGCGACAGGTCTTGATCACTCTGGAAGGGAGCGACAAGCAGCTTTTGGGAATGGTAGCTGCGCAACTGCGCGCGCTGCGGCCGCCGGAGCCGTACAAGGGTAAGGGCGTGAAGTACGCCGAGGAAACGATTAAGCGCAAGGCGGGCAAGGCTGCGGCCGGCTCCAGCGGAGGCTGAGGACGATGATTTCCAGGGTGGAAAAACGCATGGCGCGGCGGCGGCGGGTACGAAAGCAGGTGCGCGGGACAGACGCCCTGCCGCGACTGTCAATCTACCGCTCGCTCCATCATATCTATGCCCAGGTGGTATCGGACGAATCGGGCCGCACGATGGCCGCCATCTCGACCGCTGTCCCGGCGGTGCGCGAGCAGCTCAAGAGCACGCGCGATATCAAGGCGGCACAATCGGTGGGCCGCGCAATTGCCGCGCGCTGTCTGGAGATGGGTTTGGCGCAGGTCGTTTTCGACCGCAATGGCTTTCTCTACCACGGTCGGGTCAAGGCGCTAGCGGACGCCGCCCGCGAAGCTGGGCTTAAGTTTTAGAGGGAAGAATTATCGTGGCCGAACGAATTGATCCGCAGGGAATGGATCTGAAGGACAAGGTGGTCCATATCAACCGCGTGGCCAAGGTCGTCAAGGGCGGTCGCCGCTTTTCGTTCAGCGCCTTGGTGGTGGCTGGCGATCAGAATGGATTGGTCGGCTTTGGCTTGGGCAAGGCCAACGAAGTGCCCGAGGCCATTCGCAAGGGTGGCGAGCGGGCTAAAAAGAGTCTGATCCGGGTACCCCTGCGCGATGGCACGATTCCGCATGAGGTGCTGGGTCGTTTTGGCGCGGGCAAGGTGATGCTCAAGCCGGCAGTGGAGGGGACTGGCGTGATCGCGGCGGGCGGGGTGCGCGCGGTGGTCGAGCTGGCCGGAATTCGCAACGTTTTGACCAAGCGACTGGGCTCCTCCAACCCGCACAACCTGGTCAAGGCGACGATCGAGGCGTTGACGGAATTACGGACACCCGAAGCAGTGGCGAAGGTGCGCCAGATGGCGGCAGTGGCGGCCGAACCGGCCACCGCCAGCTAAGGAGTTCAAGCAATGGCCGAGATGATTCGGGTCAAGCTGGTTCGCAGTCCGATCGGTACCACCCGGCGCGTGCGCGAAACCTTGCGCGGTTTGGGCCTGACTCGGATGGGGCGCGAGCGCGAGGTTCCCAATACTGCTGCGATCGCCGGGATGCTGCGGCGGGTCCGCCATTTGATTCAACAACAGCCCGGGGCTTAGGTCGCGGGAGTAACCTGGTAGAGATTTTAGATGGACCTCAGATCCTTGCATCCGGCACCGGGCTCGACCAAACGGCGCAAGCGCGTCGGACGTGGAATCGGTTCGGGGAACGGTAAGACCGCTGGGCGTGGCCATAAGGGGCGCGGCTCGCGCAGTGGCGGCAATACTCCGCCCAGTTACGAAGGCGGCCAAATGCCGCTGCAGCGACGCCTACCCAAGCGCGGTTTTCATCGTTTGCCGAGCAATCAGCGCGAGCGCGACAGTGTCGCCGTGGTCAACCTGAATCGGCTCGGGGATTTCCCGGCTGGGTCAACCGTCGACCCGCAGGAGTTGGTAGCGGCCGGGTTGGTCCGAGCCGGCGCACGAATTAAAGTTTTGGGTGAAGGTGAGCTGGGCGCCGCGCTTACCATCAAGGCCCACGCGTTCTCCAAGAGCGCTCAGGACAAGATCACGGCGGCCGGTGGGACCGCCGAAATTATCGAGGCAATTTGAAGTAATGCTGGAAGGTTTTTCCAACGCCTCCCATATTCCCGAGTTACGCCGCCGGTTGTTGTTCACGGTGGCGATGCTGGCGGTGTACCGCATCGGCGTCGCGGTCCCGACTCCGGGAATCGATGGGCAGGCGCTGGCGGCCTTCTTTGACGCCGCTCAGAGTACGCTGTTCGGTTGGGTCAACCTGTTTTCAGGTGGCGCCTTGGAGCGCTTTTCGGTCTTCGCGCTGGGCATCATGCCCTACATCTCGGTGGCGATCATTTTGGACTTGCTGAAGGTCGCCTCGCCCTATCTGGACGAGCTGTATAAAGAGGGTGAGGCCGGGCGGCGCAAGATTACGCAGTACACCCGCTACGGCACAGTGGGATTGTCCATCGTGCAGGGCTTGATGATTGCGATTTCGCTGGAGAAGATTCAGGCCCCCGGCGGCGGCTCGGTGGTTTATGCGCCAGGGTGGTCCTTCCGCATCATCACGGTGTTGACCTTGACCGCGGGCACGATGTTCATCATGTGGGTGGGTGAGCAAATCACCGAGCGCGGGATTGGCAACGGGATCTCGCTGATCATCATGGCGGGAATCGTGGCTCGGCTGCCCAGCGCTTTGAGCACCACCGTGCAGTTCGTGCGGGAGGGCGAAATGAGCCTGTTCCTGCTGCTGTTCGTGCTGCTGGTCTCGGTGGCGGTGACGGCGGGAATCGTCTACGTGGAGACCGCTCAACGGCGCATCCCCGTGCAATACGCCAAGCGGGTGGTCGGACGGCGCATTTACGGCGGCCAGAGTTCCCATCTGCCGCTCAAGATCAATACTTCGGGCGTGATCCCGCCGATTTTTGCCTCGTCCATTCTGGTCTTTCCGGCCACGGTGGCGACCTTCGTGCCCTCGCTCAAGAACTACTCGGCTTATCTGACTCCCGGCGGCTGGATTTACGACGTGGTGTACGTCGTATTGATCATATTTTTCACTTATTTCTATACAGCGGTCACGTTCAATCCAGTAGATGTAGCGGACAATCTTAAGAAATACGGCGGCTTTATTCCGGGGATCAGACCCGGGCGCTACACCGCCGATTACATCGATCGGGTGCTGTCGCGTATCACTTTGGGCGGGGCGATTTACGTAAGCGCGGTATGCGTACTACCCACAATCTTGATCGAGCAGTTTAACGTTCCCTTCTACTTTGGCGGCACCGCGCTACTGATTGTGGTGGGAGTGGCATTGGATACTTTGGCGCAGATGGAGACCCATCTGCTGACGCGTAACTACGAAGGTTTCATGCGGCGGGGTCGGATTAAGTCCAGGAAGGGTTGAAACAACGGTGCGCGTGGTTTTACTGGGGCCGCCCGGAGCGGGTAAGGGTACTCAGGCCAAGATGTTGGAGGACGAGCTGAACATTCCTCAAATCGCCAGCGGCGATCTGTTACGCATCGCGGTGCGCAACAAAAGCGCGCTGGGACAGGAAGCGCGCCGATATATGGAGCGTGGCGCATTGGTTCCCGACGAATTGGTCTTGCGGATGATCGAAGAGCGTTTGCAACAGCGTGACACCCAGGGCGGCTTTGTGCTGGACGGCTTCCCGCGCACCTTGGCGCAGGCCGAAGCGCTGCGCCTGACGCTCGAACGGGCCGGAGGGCCGCTGGACCTGGTGCTGGCGCTATTGGTCAGCGACGAGGAAGTGGTCAGGCGCATCTCCGGACGACGCACCTGCCGCACCTGCGGGGCGATTTACCATTTGATTTTCGATCCGCCGCGCAATATCAACGTGTGCGACCGCTGTCAGGGCGAGCTTTATCAACGCGATGATGATGCCGAGGAGACGGTCAGGAACCGCCTGGCGACCTACCATCGGCAGACTAAACCGTTGCTGGACTATTACGAGCGCCAGGGACTACTCAGGTCGATCGACGGACAGGAGCGGATGGAGGCCGTGCACGAGCGGATCATGGCGGCGCTGGGCGCGGCGGCGCAGCGAGCATGATTGAACTAAAAACTGACGCCGAGTTGGCGGTGATGCGCAAGGCCAGCCGAATCGTGGCCGAAATTCTGGACGAGCTGCGCCAGACCGTGCGGCCGGGGATTTCCACGGCGGAACTGGATGAGCTGGCTGAGCGGCGCACTCTGGAGAAGGGTGCGCAGCCGGCTTTCAAGGGGTACGGGCCGCATGGAATCCCGTTCCCGTGCAGCCTGTGCGTGTCGGTGAACGAAGAGATCGTGCACGGTATTCCGGGGCGTCGCCGCCTGCGGCCGGGTGATATCGTCAGTTTGGATTTTGGCGTAATTTATCAAGGTTTCTACGGCGATGCGGCACTGACGGTAGCGGTCGGAACGATCAGCCCGCAAGCCGAGCGTTTGATGGAAGTTACACGGGCCGCCTTGTATGCCGGGATCGAACAGGCGCGGGCGGGCCAACGGATTAGCGATATCGCTCGCGCGGTGGAGCGAACAGCCCACCAGGCGGGCTTCGCGGTAGTCGAGGAATTTGCCGGTCACGGGATTGGCCGCCGTTTGCACGAAGAGCCGCAGGTGCCCAATTATTTCAGCCGCGGGATGCCTAATCCGCGGCTGCAGGTGGGAATGGTGCTGGCGATCGAGCCGATGGTCAATCAGGGCGGGCGCGATTTACGCATTTTGAGCGATGGCTGGACGGCAGTGACGACCGATGGCAAGTTGTCGGCCCATTTTGAGCATTCGGTCGCGATTACCGAGCGCGGCCCGGAGATATTAACCGAGCTATAAGTATGTCCAAGGGCGATGCCATTGAAGTAAGCGGGGTGGTGCAGGAAGCTCTGCCCAACGCCATGTTCCGGGTTTCGCTGGACAATGGCCATCGAGTGCTGGCGCACATCTCCGGCAAGATGCGCATGCATTACATCAAGATTTTGCCCGGCGACAAGGTGACGGTGGAGCTGTCGCCCTATGACTTGTCGCGCGGACGTATAACGTACCGGATGCGCTAGGAGGTAGCCCGATGAAGGTGCGGGCATCGGTGAAACGGATTTGTAAGAACTGCAAGGTGGTGCGCCGCCAGGGGGTGATCCGGATTATCTGCGCGACCAATCCCCGCCACAAGCAGCGCCAAGGATAAGCAGGGATAAGGACGAGGTCTAATGGCACGCATCGCAGGGGTGGAATTACCGCGGGGCAAGCGCGTAGAAATCGCGTTGACCTATATCTACGGCATCGGGCGCAGCACGGCGCGCAAGCTGTGCCTGGAGGCCCGGGTCGACTTGGATAAAAGCAGCGATGACCTGAGCGATGACGAGCAGGTACGCATTCGGCAGCTTATCGATCAGCGTTACAAAGTGGAGGGGGATTTGCGGCGCGAGGTACAGCAGTCGATCAAGCGCCTGATGGACTTGGGTTGCTATCGCGGTCTGCGCCACCGGCGTGGGCTTCCGGTGCGCGGTCAGCGCACTCATACCAACGCGCGCACTCGCAAGGGGCCGCGCAAAATCGTGGCGGGCA
>DATGLK010000011.1 GCA_035294265.1 Candidatus Binataceae bacterium | reverse complement strand
GCTTCTGCCCTGGGCATGATGACTTGGTTGATTCTCTACGGTAGCAGCTTCATGATTCCGCAATTTTGTCTGAGCGAATTGGGTTACGACTCCTATCGTACCGCGCTGGTATTGCTGCCACGCGCGCTTCTGATGCTGGCTGTCACCCCGCTGGCGGGTCGGCTTTACAACACCAGCCCCAGGATGGTGGTGGCGTTGGCCAGCTTGTTGGAAGCCTGGTCGTGCTGGTTGTTGGCGGGACGAATGCTGGCACCCTCCTTCATCACGCTGGTGCTGGCTCAGTTGCCCATGGCGCTAGGCGTGGGGTGCGTCTTCGTGATGCTGACGGCGGCGGCCCTGAACTCCGTGCCGGCGGCGGAAAAGACCGGTGCCGCGGGCCTTTATACCTTGGCTCGGCGCGAGGGCAGTAATCTTGCCTATGCCCTGTTCGCCTCGATCATAAGCTTTCAGACCGCCCGTCGGATGGGCCTGCTGGAAGATCATCCCGCGCTGCCCGCGGTCCATCATGTGATCGGACTGGCCTATCGCGACGCTTATTTGATTGGAGCACTAGCCGTTCTCATTTCGCTACCGCTGGCCTGGATGCTACCCGGCCGCGCCGATGTGGCTGTTGCTCGCCTGACCGCGGTTACCGACTGAAGCGCACCAGTGAGATCTTGCATCCCAGCGTGGCCGCTGGCGATTAGGGAATACACACGCAGCCTCGTCGATGAGCGAGGCTGAACCGAGCCGGAGATGGCGAGGCTATCTATTTTCCTTGAAACCGCGGCCATGCTTTAATGAGGCGTGCCGAGCTCGAACCCAAGTGGCAACGCTTCGGTAGTGCGCCAGCCCGTGATTCAGCCGCTGCGGCGCGCCGCGGTGTTTTTGATTTTGACCATAAATCCGGGGCGCCAGAATGAAGACACGGTACGGTCGGTTTGCGCCAACTTGCCCAAACTTGTTCGCGCCGTGGGCTTTCGCGAACCGGAGGCGGAGCTTTCCTGCGTGGTGGGACTTGGCCTTAACGGTTGCAATCGTCTGTTGGGAAGGCCGCTTCCCGCCGAACTCCATCTCTTCAAGGAAATCGTCGCGGGACCGCGCCGCGCGGTCTCCACGCCCGGAGATTTAATCTTCCATATTCGCGGCGAGCGCCGGGATCTATGCTTCGAGCTCGAAGCGCAGATCCTTGCCCAGCTTGGCGAGAGCGTTGCGACCGCCGACGAAGTAGCCGCGTTTCGCTATTTCGACAATCGCGATCTGCTGGGTTTTGTCGATGGAACGGAAAATCCGGTGGGAGACGAAGCAATCCGGGCGGTTTTCATCGGCGAGGAGGACGCGACTTTCGCCGGCGGCAGCTACGTCATTGTGCAGAAGTACCTGCACGACCTTGGTGCGTGGAATGCGCTCCCCACCGAGCTGCAGGAAAAGATTATCGGTCGCACCAAGCTGTCGGATGTCGAGCTCGACGATTCGGTGAAGCCGACTTCGGCGCATAACGCGCTGACCACCATCGTGGAAGGTGGCTTGGAAAAGAAGATCTACCGGGCCAATGGCGTTTTCGGGCAGCCTGCGAAAGGGGAATTCGGAACTTACTTTATCGGCTACGCGCGCTCGCCTCTGGTAATTGAACAGATGTTGCAAAACATGTTCGTGGGGCGGCCTCCCGGCAATTACGATCGGTTGCTTGACGTCAGTCGCGCGATCACCGGCACTCTGTTTTTTGTACCCTCGCTGACGCTTCTCGAAGCTTTCGCATCCCAGCCCGGTATGCCTGTGGATGCCGCCGACAATTCGATACAAACCTCACCCTCCGATAGCCTCGCCGGCGATGGGTCGCTGGGTATTGGCTCACTGAAAGGATGGGCTCGCGATGAATAATCTCTACCGAGAGGTGGCGCCGATTAATGAGCGCGCATGGTCGGATATCGAAAAGGAAGCCGCGCGCACTTTGAAGCGTTACCTGGCCGGGCGGCTCGTAGTCGATGTCAAAGGCCCGGATGGCGTTGCGCTGTCGGCAGTCGGCACCGGCCATCTGCGCAACGTCGCGCCGCCGGCCGAGGGGGTCATCGCGCGCCAACATGAGGTCAAGGCGCTGGTCGAACTTCGTGTGCCTTTCCAGTTGGATCGCCAGGCTATCGACGACGTTGAACGGGGCGCCAACGATTCCAATTGGCAGCCGCTGAAGGATGCCGCGAAAACGATCGCCTTTGCGGAAGATCGGATTATTTTCGATGGATACGCCGCCGCTTCGGTTGAAGGCATCCGCACAGGTTCAAGCAATCCTGCGATGACCCTGCCTCAAGAGGTCGCGCATTATCCCAGTGCTATCGCGCAAGCCCTTGGGCAATTGCGATTGGTCGGCGTTAACGGACCCTATTCGGTGTTACTGGGCGCGGATGCCTACACGGCGCTGAGCGAGGCCAGCGACCACGGTTATCCGGTCATCAACCATATTCAGCGCCTTGTCAACGACGAGATCGTCTGGGCGCCGGCGGTAAGTGGTGCCTTGGTGCTGAGCAAACGCGGCGGCGATTTCGTCCTCCATCTCGGTCAGGATCTGTCAATCGGCTACCTGGGCCATACCGACCGCGTCGTCAGCCTTTATCTGCAGGAGACCCTGACCTTCCTGATGCTGACCGCGGAAGCTTCGGTGGCGATCGTGCCGGCGCAAAAGGGTCGCACGGAGTAGCCACAAAGGTGCTTCTCCTTTGCGTGTGCGTGGGTGTTTCATCCTGTCAAAATAATGTGGCGATTGACCCTCGCTGAGAGATGATGCTATTAGCATAATCGAAAAGACACTTTCGAAGTGCTGCTCCATTTTTGCAAAGAAGCGTATTTAAAGCGGGTAGAAACAGCTTTTTGCTTTGAACTTGTGGTGCGGGCGCAATGAACGCAGCCGATCGCCTCGTCCAGGAAATACTTTCCAACATTGGCATCTGGGGTGCTAAGCAGCTCGCAGTTTGGTCGGAACCTCGGAAGGAAGTCGATCGAGTTTGGCGAATCGACTACCGGGCGGCGCTGCGGCGGCAGCTTGATGACAGCTTGATAAAAAGCTTCGCTCAAGAGATGTCCGCGGTACTGCCCGCATTCAATCAAGAGTCATTTTTGCCATCTGCCAGCCTGTTTTCTCGCATCGCCAAGAGCGAGAATTTTCAGCTCAAGTCCTCGGAATATCGCAGCGACGGCGGTTTGGCGCTGCGCGGTTTTTACGTCGACTGCGTCGATACTCATTTAAAAAAGCCGATCGTTTTTCTCAACCTCGCTCATCATCCAGTGGCGGTGGGGACGACGTTTGCTCACGAGCTCGGCCATCACGTAAGCTCCGAGCTGCTGCGCCCCAGTCGGACGGCTCTACGGCCCTATTTTCATGTCGATTGTGTGTCTCATCTCGAGGAACCGTGCGAACTCCTGGCGGATATCGCCGCAGCGCTATGCGGTTACCCGCACCCGGTGGCTTCAATGCTCTTCGGTTCGGCACGGGGGCGGCACGCCGCGAGTACGAAGGGCTTTTCGCGGGCAGCCTTTCAGCGAGTGCGCGCGTACGTAAAGAAGCAATATGGCTTCGATTTCGACCAGTCCGGCACGGTCTTTCAGAGTCTCCAGTATCTCTGTGGTATGATTCATTACGCTAAACTGAGGGAAGCGCTCTTTGGGGAGTTCGGCGTATGACCGGAGATAAGAGCTTGGGTGGGCTCATTCGGCGGCGACGAACCGAACTCAACCTGACGCAGCGTAAACTAGCTGATCTTCTTGGTGTCCGGGCGAGCTACGTGGGCTATTTGGAGCAGGGACAGCGCAGGCCCTCGCTGCAACTGCTCAGTCGTTTGGCGGACACTTTAAATTTGCCCAAAGAAAAGCTTTTGCTCTTGGCCCATCCCGAAGCGCGCGATCTTTTGCAAAGCGCGCGGGGAAGTCGTGGGGCGCCTCAGGCCACGGTGTGGCATCGCTTCCGCAGCGACCCAAGAATCCTGGCCCGCCATAAGATCAGCCCCGAAGAGATGAAAGTCTTATCCTCCATCAATGCGCTTGGTACGGTGGCAAGCCCGCGCGACTATCTCTTCATTCTGCGGACCATCAGGCAGGCAATCGAAGAAGATTAGGATAAGTGGCGCCAAGACCGGATGCCGGGGGGGGCGATTGGAAAGCCAATCGCCCAGCTGAAGGCTGTCGTAGCCATTGTACTTGTGGACACTGCGCTTCCCGTGCACTGCCCCGCTATCGTCAAGTCCAACGACCCAGCCGTGGGTGGGCGCAACCGCCACGCCGAGCAATTCCCCTAAAATCGCTTGGCGTGGCGGCGCCTTGCCCCCCCTCCAAGATCCGGCCACGGCGCCCCGTCCGCTTTCGGGAGCCCGTCCGGCTTTAGGCCGCAGGAACACCGGCATCCAGCGGCATAGTGGGTGGAAAGACCATTTCTTGGAGCCGGTCACGGCGGACCCGGCGGCGCGCGTCGATAGTCGCTTTAACCGGATTACTAAACCTCACGCACCTGTTGCAGTTGGAGGTTTCGAAGCCAACCTCCCAAGCTGCGGCGATGCTCCGTCGGAGCCGGTCGCCCTGTATCAGCATTGGCTGAACCAGGATTTTGTCACCACTTAAAGTTTGGGCGAAGGGCCAAACGGTCGGTTCGCCGGCGCGCTCGAAGTCCGGATAGGCTCCGGTCAGATCCCAAGGCTGTACGATCGGGTAGATGAGGACGGTGCGAAATTGCAGCAGCCCGGAAAGTATCGTGCAACCCCAGCGCGCCGCCATCCCGCCGGACAAGGTCGAAGACCAAAGCTCGCCTACTTCGGCAACCTGGTCGGGAGGTAAGTGAGTCAAATCAGGCTTGGCATAGCTTTGGGGAAAAGTATCCAGGCTGTGAATCGCGAAACCCGCCACCATTCGGCTGGGACCCGAGGCAGTCGCCTCGAAGATACCGTACAAGTCGGCGAAGGCGATGTGCGCTTGTCCCAGCCGCGAGCGCGAAGTCTCACAAAAGCCGATTCCCTTGGTGGCGCGGGCGCGACTCAAAGCGAGCTCGAAGGCGGCGCGCTCGGGCGCGGTTTCCAGTAGACGCAGTTCCATGGATTCCTCCTTAATTGAGGAGAGTTTGGTCACCCTACAATGCTCTTCATGCCAAACTTGGAAAAACACAACAACCTGTTGAGCAATTGCCATCTGACAGTGGAATTTCGGGATAAGTACGTGCCAGGATTGGCTAAAGCGATTCCAATAGCAAAAACGCGCGAGCGGTCAGTGGCAGCCACGGTAGCTCCGAGCGTGGAAATTGATTGTGCCGAGCGCCACCAACTGCCCGGTCTTGTTCAAAAAGGGGGGAACGCAGCCAGAGCGTACTCATCTTTTTGATGCGCCCAGGCACTACGCCATGATGAGACCGATGAACTGGGGGATGGGGCGCTCGCCGCCGCTTCGTACCAGTAGCGAGCTTCGTGCCAAGCTACTAAAATAACAGGGATGCCGCTTGATTCCTTTGGCCGCGAGATCGACTACTTGCGTATCTCGCTACTGGACAACTGCAACTTGCGGTGCGTCTATTGCATGCCGCTAGAAGGCGTGCGGCTGGCGCCTAAGCCCGATCTGCTCACTGCGCCCGAGATCGAGCGTGTGGTACAAGCGGCGATCGGCGTAGGTTTTCGCAAGTTTCGCCTGACCGGCGGCGAACCCACCCTGCGCCCCGACCTGCTGGAGATCATTGCGCGCGTGGCCGCCATCCCCGGCTGTGGCGAGCTCGCGATGACCACCAACGCGATGCTGCTGGGCAAACTGGCCCGTCCGCTCAAACAAGCCGGGCTGAGGCGGATTAACGTCCACATCGACAGCCTCAATCCTGCCACCGTCGAGCGGCTGATGCGCTGGGGCAGTCTGGAGAAGATGTGGGATGGGCTGATGGCTGCCGAGGGTGCCGGCCTTGTGCCCATCAAGCTCAATTGCGTGGTCGTAGCCGGCTACAACGAAGCTGATGTCGTCGAGCTGGCCCGGCTTACGCTGGAACGCGACTGGCACGTGCGGTTTATCGAGCTGATGCCGCTTGGGGGCGGCGAATGTGCCGGGGTGGCGATCAAACGCTATGTCTCCAACATCGAGACTCGCGGTCGTATCGAGACCGAGTTGGGGAAATTGGCAGAGCTGCCCAGCCGCAACCTCTCGGATGAGGCGCGCAATTACCGCTTGGCCGGCGCGCGCGGGGTGATCGGTTTCATCTCGCCGGTTAGTGAGCCTTATTGCGGCACCTGCAATCGGATGCGGCTTACCGCCGACGGCAAGTTCCATCTCTGCCTGCTCAATGACGACGAGCTGGATATTCGTAAGGCGCTGCGCGCCGGCGCCAGCCTGGAGGAGTTGGGTGCGATGCTGGTACGGGCGGTTGAGCTCAAGCCCACAGGCCATAAACTGCTGGAGGGCCGCTCCACCAAGGATCGCTCGATGTACCAAATCGGGGGTTAAGGACTTTTCGCGAGGGAGCTCGCGCCCGCACTTTGTGGATATCCGCATTTCATAAGCTTGGGTGAACTGGAGCATCTCGAGCATGAGGTGGGCAAAATGCCGAAGATGGGCAAGTTTTTTCGTGCCGATCAGATAGGCAGTTTGCTGCGCCCACCTGAGTTGCTCGACGCCCGCGACGCTTGCAAGGCTGGCCGTATCAGCATGGCGCAATTGCGAGCCGTGGAGGATCAATCGATTCTCACCGCGCTCGCGATGCAATGTGAGGTGGGGCTGGAAATCTTCAGCGATGGTGAGATGCGCCGCGATGCCTGGCAAACCAATGTTAGCCAGGCGGTGGAGGGATTCGAAGCGGCCTATCCGGTGCGCGAAAGTACCACGCCCGACGGTCGCCGCGTGCGGATCGAGATGCATGCCAAGGGCGTGGAACGCAAGCTGCGCCAGATTCGGCGAATCGCCCAGGTCGACGCTGCGTTCATGCGCGAGCATTCGCCCGGTCCCTTCAAGATAACGATGCCCAGTCCCGCGGCGGTGGCGCGGGCGGGCTACCGCCGCGGCGTGACCGAGAAGGCCTATCCACGGCGCGAGGAACTTCATCGCGACTTGGCCGACATCATCCGTGGCGAAATGCAGGCCCTGGTGGCCGACGGCGCCGGCTATCTCCAACTCGACGAGGGTTTCAACAGCTACGTCAACGAGGATTGGCGCGCCCAGCTGCGGGCGCAGGGGCTTGATCCCCAGCGCAGCCTGGAACTGGACATCGCCGTCGATAATTCCTGCTACGACGCGGTCGCGGGCAGCGGCGTGACGCGCGCGATGCATCTGTGTCGCGGCAGCCGGACCTCGTGGGAGCATGGTTCGGGTGGTTATCAATGGCTGGCCGAGCGGCTGCTGGGTGCGCTGCATGTCGACCGCTTCCTGCTCGAATATGACAGCGCGCTGGTGGGCGGGTTCGAGCCGTTGCGCTTCGTGCCCAAGGGCAAAGTGGTCGTGCTGGGGCTGGTGTCGAGCAAGAACCCGCGCCTGGAGACGATCGACGAATTGCGCCGGAAAATCGACGAGGCGGCTAAATATTGCCCGTTGGAACAGCTCGCCATCAGCACGCAATGCGGTTTTCAAGGCGCGGCCGATCGCGACGGTGCACACATGACTATCGACGAGCAGCGGCGCAAGCTCGAACTGGTAGTGGAAACCGCCCGCCAGGTCTGGGGTTAATCCGAGTGGCACTCTCGGCGGCGAACGCGGTTAATATTTTTTGAGCCCGGCAGGTTTGGCTAAGCGGGCAAGGGCTTTAGAGCCGATCTCATGATCGTCGTGAAAGGCGAAGGCGTAATTAGGCCATCCGAGGCGTTCGAGCCAACGATGCGAACCAGATTCGGCGTTTGGTTCGCCGGCCTAGGCGCTCAAGGGTGGCCAGTATGCGCCCACCTCTGGAGGGCAACGGCTCACGCAGCTACGGCGAAACTGGTATCCGCGCCTTTAGGGGAGCGTTCGCCGTGCTCGATCTCGTCGGCGATAGTGCGCAGCGCGAGGACCTTGACGTTGGCGATTGCCTGGTCACGGGTAGCGCCGTACGCCATCGCTCCGGGAAGGGGTGGGATTTCAGCCGCCCAGCAACCATCGTCTTCGCGTTCGATTTGATGGTTAACATCGAGCGATCCTAGCATGGCGCGAAACGGATTTTGCAACGAGCAACCTCGCAGCATTGTGCCGTGACGATCTCCCTCCTGCGACGTGCTTTTGCGCTTAATGATTCGGCTACAGTCCTAGCAGCGTTACGGCGTTGGTGCCGGCGATCGCGCGGCGCGGTTGGGGGTCGAGATTAGCCACTTTTTCCAGCGTGCCGAGCGGATCTTCAAAGCCCATATCCATCGGATAGTCGGTGCCGAGCATGATGCGATCGGCGCCCACTTGGGAGATGAGAAAACCGAGCAGCGCGGGATCAAACACTAGCGAATCGAACCAAATGCGGCGCAGATAGGCGCTGGGCGGATGCAAGCATCCGTGCGCCT